>CAMNHX010000260.1 GCA_946539945.1 uncultured Desulfobulbus sp.
AAGCCTTGTTCCCTTGGGCAGCCTCGTTGAAGCAGGAAGCAAACAGCAAACCGATTTGATAGATTTGATCAGGTTTGCGTAAGTTTTGCAGAACGGTACTCACCTTACCGCATATCTGCGGGCGGCATCATGCGACCGTCCCTGTGTGGGGGCGGCATACCTTTGGGGGGCTTGCCGCCGCGCAGGCGGACCTTGTCGCCTACCCTGAAACGGTCTGTTCTTTCACAGGTCAAGGTAATCCTGTGACCGGAAATTGACTCAACCGTGCAGTTGGGTTTTGGCGGCGGCCTGTGAGGCCGGTGTTGTGGGTTCTGCGGGTGTTGCTGGTGGTAAGAGTCCCCATTTGCCGCAAACGCGCCGCCCGCGAAGCACAGTACCAGCGCCATACCTGTCATCAGCGCCTTTTTCATGGCAATCCTCCTGAAACAAGGAAAAAAGCCGGTTGCCCGGTTTCAGTGACACCCGCCTCCGCAGCTGCTGCATCCACCGCCTGCGCCAGGCACAGGCTTTTCAGTGGAGATGGAAAAACCGGACTGGTAGCCCGCATCCACAAAGTCCACCTTGATGGCCCCAACCTGGTCCAGAAGGTCTTTGGCGATCACGAACTTCAGTTCCTGCTCGTCAAAAACCTGGTCCTGATCGCCAGGCTCGTCCAGCGCCAACCCCAGCATTGCGCCGCTGCATCCGCCAGACATCAGGGCCACGCGCACCGGGGATTCGATCTTGTTTTCCTTGAAATAGGTTTTCAGGTTGCTGACTGCTGTCTCGGTTACTTCAAACATGCTTGATCTCCTGCTGTGTTTTGTGTCGTTATTTGAAAATGGGGCGCAGGTGAAAAACCTGCGTCGTGCATGAGGCACGCAAATCGGGAAGGGGCTGCCTGCTTGTTTTGAACTGCGGAAAGCGCCCAGTATCAGCGCCGCTCCGGTCCCTGCCAAGCTCCTGCTGCCGCGTGGAAAAATAGGCGAACACCGGGAAAAAGGCAAGAGGGTTTGAAGAGTTTTCATATTACTCCAGCAATTACACAATCGAGTCAACCAAAGTCTGTAATGGTGAAGAGCTGGATGGTCGAAATATGCTTTCACATGGTCGGAAGCGGCGGAGAGAGAGTTCATAATGGATTCGGCGTGATTGTGGGGTTCCTGTTTGTCTTTCACGCATCGACTGCGTGCCGAGGGTGCGTTTCAGCTCATGGTTGAGGTATTCGTCGGGATTGTACGCGGGTGCGTGGGCAGGCACACCGTATCCTTATGAAGCTATCCAGAGAAAACAAGCGTTTCCTGAACAGATAGGCTTCCAGTCGTCACTCCTGCCTGCTTGCAGGCTCATAACAGCCTGCGGGAAAACACTGTCCGGCCAAAGTTCACTTCAATACACCCAGGCGGTTGGCACTTCTATTGTGGCATAAAAACGACTTTTTCACCGGACAGAGAAGTCAAGTTGTGCGTATGCACAGGAAAATGGTACACTGGCTGGCTCGTTGGTCTTGGTATCATGAACCCACAAACCACATAACAGGGGGGGCGCTTCTCTCCCGGTTTGAATACCGGGGATTCCGCGCTACCAGTCAGATGAATGTACCGTATCTTCACAGCGCTGCCTGGGTGGTTCCGGTGAACGGCGCACCTATTCGGAACGGAGCAGTGATCGTTCAAGACGATCGTATCGTGGCAATCGGCACGGCAACGGAACTGCACACCCGTTTTCCCGAAGCCGGACTGCACGATCACGGGAAAGCCGCGCTCACACCTGCGCTCGTCAATGCCCACACCCACATCGAACTGGCGAATCTTGCCGAACTGGCCGAGACACAGTCGGGCGGCTTCATCCCTTGGGTCATGCGGCTCATGGCTCTGCGGAAAAGGCGTATCGCCGAAGACCCGCAAGGGACAGCAGCCCGGAACGCAAGCCTTCAGGAATGCGCCCGCCACTCTGCCGAGGGTGTCTCTGTGCTGGCAGACATCGGTAACAGCAATCTGGCCCTGGAAATCATGGGGCATTTCCCCGGAACCTTGCTGTCTTTTCACGAACATCTGGGTCTTTCGGAAAAAACGCTTGCCAGGAATCTGGCGCGACTGGAGAGTGAGCCAAAGAACCGTCTGTGCAGTGGTCATGCGCCCTATTCCACCCATCCGGCGCTCTTGCAGGCCCTGAAAGAACGCGCCCGACGGCTGGGACAGGTCCTTCCCATCCATACTGCAGAACCCTTGTCTGAACTGGAGTTTTTGCGGAGCGCCAGTGGCCCGATGGCAGACTTCATTCTGGGCTATACCGGCATGATCGGGGTTTTCCAACCGCTCATCAGCCCAGCGGAGGGGAGTGTTCACTATCTGGACCGGCTGGGTCTTCTGGATGCGCAAACCCTCTGCGTTCATGCGGTTCACGTCAGCGAGGCGGAACTCGAGCTGCTTGCCGCAAGCGGCGCGAAAGTCTGCCTCTGTCCCACGAGCAACCGCTTTCTGGAGGTGGGGCGGGCCAGTGCGGCGCGTTTTCTGGCGCACGGCATCCTGCCTGCCCTGGGCACTGACAGCCAAGCCAGTAGTCCGGGCCTGTCCCTGTGGCAGGAGATGCGCCTTCTCGCCGAAGAAGAGCCAGACCTGGACCCAGCGCAGATCTTTGCAATGGCCACCTTGGGCGGCGCACAAGCCCTGGGTCTGGAGGAGGACTACGGCACGCTTTCTCCGGGCAGGAAGGCGGATATTCTGGTCGTGCCGCTGCAAGAGCCTGCGCCTGCTACAGCGGAGGCCCTGCTGCAAACACTGGTCGGACAGCAGTTGTCCGCAGTTTCCCGAATCGGTGAGAAAAACCATGAAAACCGTGCGAACAAAGCCTGAAAATCTCTTTGCCAAGGCCTGCGCCTGCTACGAAAAACGCCGTTTCCAGCGGGCCTTCTTCCTGTTTTTGCAAGGCGCACGTCAAGGTAACGATGAGTGCATGACCCGGGTTGCCGACATGTATGACGACGAGGTGGGTGTTCTCCCCTCTGAAGACAACCTGGACCGCGCCCGTGCCTGGTATCGCCGGGCGATTGCTGCGGGCAACATTACTGCCCTGCACAATCTGGGGGTTTCCTACCGGAGAACAGGCGACATACTCGCAGCCAAGGAGTGCTTTGAACAGGTCCTTGCTGCCGGTTACACAGATGCAGCCTTGGACTTGGCGAAGATGTACATGATCTGCCCGAACCACAAGGAAACCGTCTTGGCCTATCTCAAGATACTGTTGGCGGATGAGGAGGCCATTCCGTGCTGCCGGGAAGAGGCGGAGGCCCTGGTCCGCACACTGGAGGGGGCAGGTTGACGATGAAGGGCAGAGGCACTGTGCGGCACGAACTGGCCAGTCCCCTGGATGAGACAATATGCCATGCAAAGAGTGCCTGAAAAGCGGTAAGGTTTGCGGCGAAACACTGTCGGCAGGGAGTTCCCTGATCCACGGAGAACAGAATGCCCCAAGCCGTGACCGAGGCGTCGCAAGGTCTCTTCTGCCCTGATTCAAAAAGGTTTTTCTCTTTGGTCTTCAAAGGCAGGCCAAAGAGAAAAAGGTAAGAAAAAACAAGAGGTTATTCTGTTCTTGACAAAGGGCGTGTCATAACAGCGTTTCCGTTTTCACTTTTTAGACTTTTACCGTGCTATCGCACTGAAAAGTCATGCTG
>CAMNHX010000261.1 GCA_946539945.1 uncultured Desulfobulbus sp.
GGGTTCGCGCTATCCATCCCCGCCCTGAAGGGCGGGGCTTTCCGCGCAGCCCGGTAAAGCCTTCTGCCTGGGTTGGCACAAGCGTACTTTGCTCTTCGCCAAAAATGTAGATATACTCCGGCTCTTGCCGCATCTGTCTGTCCTGAAAGACTCTTTCTGAAGGAGGATTGCCCGTGAACCTGTCCCGCTGCCCTGCCGTGGTGTTGATCGTGTTTTTGCTTGCCGCCTGCGCGGCCTGTTCGGAAGCCCGTTTGCCGTCCGGTTCCTGGATCAGCCGCCGGGCCGTGGCCCAGGACTTTGAGCAGGCCAGGGTTTTCCCGGATCATACGTATTACTATATCGGCTCTGTCAGCCAGCCGGACGGCGTCATTGCCATTGACCAGCGCTTCCGTCTGCGGGAAGTCAAGGTCTGGGCGCAAATTGACATGGACGAGGCCCGGATGCGAGGCTGGCAGCAGTGGTGGCGAGCCGATGCCTTCCATCGCTGCCGCTACCTGGGCGGGCTTATCCTCCTGCCGGACGGTCAGCAGGCCGGATACTGGTATTCCCCCTTTCTCCACAACATTGTCAAAGTCACTGAAAACGGCGAACTCATCATTCACCGGCCCCACTCTGCCTCCGGAGCCACAGACTGCGAAGGCGACAGCGACATGAACAGTCGCTTCCTGACACGCTAGAGCATTTTCGCGTTCATTTTTTATTTTCCCTTGCTTGTCATGTTGAAGAAGCGACTTTTCAGCGAAGCGGTGAAAGGAGTAAAAAGACAAAGCGGAACCGCTCTAACTTAACTTGTACTCTTGTTCAGGAGGCTGCGCATCCGGTCCAGTTCGTCCAGCAGTTCCAAGGCCAGGGCGCAACCAGGCAGGTTGACGCGCAAGTCGCGGGTCAACCTGGTTACGGTCTGCACGCGGTGGATGGAAACCAGCGTAAAGCGCCACTCCTCCGGGCTTTCGCCTTCCGGGCAGATGATGCCCTCGGCAATCATTTCCCGGATTGCGCTTTCGCTGGCACCGCACACGCGGCACAGTTCACCAAAAGAACAGGTATTTTCCTCATCCAGAACCGTGCCTTCAAGCAGGCGGAAAGCGTCGTTCATGTCAGACTCCCAGTTCGGTGCGCGGGTTGAAGGCCATTTTCTCGGCCATGCTGCGGTATATGGCCTGTTGTTCTTCGGTATGGGCTTCAGGCAAAACCACCTTCAGCGTGACAATTTGGTCTCCCTCGCTTTTGGCAGTGGAAAGCCCCTTGCCCTTGAGCCGCAGTTTACGGCCATTCTGGGAATTGGCCGGGATCTTCAACTGAACCTTGCCGTCCAGCGTGGGCACGGTCACTGTAGCACCCAAGGCCGCCTCCCAGGGCGCGACCGGCAGGTCCAGATGAATGGTGCGCTTTTCCGCCCGGAACAAGGGGTGCGGAGCAAAACGCACTTCCAGATACAGATCGCCTGCCTCTGCACCTCCCTGTCCTGGCAGACCTTGGCCTTCCAGTCGGATGCGCTGGCCCTCCACAATGCCTTTGGGAATCATGACGTTCAGTTGCTGCGGCTGCATGGTCACGCGCCCCTGGGCGTCCTCCACGGGCCGGTTCAGACGCAGGCTCTGTTTGCTGCCGCGAAAGGCGTCTTCCAAAGAAATGCTGACTGTCACCCGCTGGTCTTCGCCGCGCAAGGAAAATTTGCCGCCTGCGTGTATCCCGGAAAAGGCGCTGTCCCGGCCTGCCGCCTGTCCGAACAGGGCTTCAAAAAATTCGCTGAAGTCCTGTCCACCCGCGCTGCTGTGGAAGGTGTAGGCCTTGCCGCCTTCCTGTCCGGTATGCTGTTGGAACTGCGCGGCGTTCTGCCAGTTTGCGCCCAGCTGATCGTAAGCGCTGCGCTTTTCAGGATCTTTCAGCACTTCATAGGCTTCATTGATGTCCTTGAAACGGGCTTCAGCATCCGCTGCCTTGTTCACGTCGGGATGGTACTTGCGGGCCAGTTTGCGAAAAGCCTGCTTGATATTTTCAGGGCTGGCGTCTCTCGCCACGCCCAGGATTTGATAGTAGTCTTTATATTCCATGTTCTTATGCAGATTCTACCGGGTTATGTGCGAGGAAAGCTTCAGGCACGCTGTGCAGCCTCTTGTCCTGGTCGATCAGCAAACGGAATCACTTGCCTTCCAGAATGCGACGGCTGCGCTTGACCGCACAGAGATCGCCGCACATGGTGCAGGTTTCCGCATCAATGGGCTTGGAGGACTCGCGGTACGTTTTGGCCTTTTCCGGATCAATCGCCAGTTCTATCTGGCGCTGCCAGTCCAGATCGCGACGGGCCTTGCCCATGGCATTGTCCCAGTCCAGCGCACCGGGCAGCCCCTTGGCAATATCTGCCGCGTGCGCTGCAATCCGCGAGGCCACAATGCCGTCCTTCATATCGTCCTCATCCGGCAAGCGCAGATGTTCGGCTGGCGTGACGTAACACAGGAAATCCGCGCCAGAGGCTGCCGCAATCGCGCCGCCAATGGCTGAAGTAATGTGATCGTAGCCTGGGGCCACGTCTGTCACCAAAGGCCCCAACACGTAAAAGGGCGCACCGTGGCAGAGTTTTTTTTCCAGCTGCATATTGGCCACGATTTCATTCAAAGGAACATGGCCCGGACCTTCAATCATCACCTGCACGCCTGCCTCCCAGCAGCGTTTGGTGAGTTCACCCAGCAAGATCAGCTCCTGGATCTGTGCCGCGTCTGTGGCGTCATGCAGGCAGCCGGGTCTGAGTCCATCGCCCAGACTCAAGGTGATGTCGTACTCCCGGCACAGGTCCAGGAGCCGGTCAAAGTGCGCGAAAAAAGGATTTTCCTGATTGTTCGCATCCATCCAGTCCAGAAGAAGGGACCCGCCCCGGCTGACTACATGGGTGAGGCGTGGCGAATGTTTCAGACGCTCCACCGCTGTTTGGGTCAGACCGGCGTGGATGGTCATGAAATCCACCCCGTCTTCAGCGTGGATGCGCACGGTTTCAAAGAAATCATCCACCGTGATCTTTCCCACTTCCTTGCCATAGCGGGCCACCGCGTCATAGACAGGCACAGTGCCGATCATCACCGGGCTTATTTCCACCACCTGGCGGCGAAAGGCGCGGGTATCGCCAAAGGTGCTCAAGTCCATGATGGCGTCAGCCTGCAGGGCAATGGCACGGCGCACTTTGTTCAGTTCACCTTCCACATGACAACAGTCTTCGGAAACGCCCAGATTGACGTTGATCTTGGTACGCAGACCTCGCCCCACACCGCTACCTTTCCGGGTCTTGTGGTTGCGGTTGGCGGGGACGACAATCGTCCCGCTGGCAAGCCCGGAGAGCAGCTCTGCTTCGCTGATGCGCTCCGAGGCCAGAACATCGCGCATCGCCGGGGTCAGTTCGCCTCTTTTGGCGGCAAGCATCTGTGTTGTCATGGTTGTTCCTTTGGGTTTGGGATGGATGCACAGCAAAAGCCGCAGAAGACACCATGCCGGGCAAGGTCTTGCTTCGGTTGACTCTGTGCCCTGGGTTTCCGGGTTTCTGCAGCCTTGTGCGCTTGCAAAACGCTGGACCGCTTGCCAGCAGCGCTCTCCTGCCGCTGGCCGGAAAACATAGGCGAACACAGGGAAAAAGG
>CAMNHX010000262.1 GCA_946539945.1 uncultured Desulfobulbus sp.
GGAGTGGGCAACTCCCTGGAAGAGGTGCTGGTTAATCCGCTGTCACGCGCCCTCTTTGAACAGGAAATCCCGCCCGGCACTACGCTGACAGTTACGGAGCTTGTTCAGGGCAAGCAGGGCTGGGAACTGGAAGTCCATGTCTGAAAGTCTGACTCCAAACCTCCTGCTTCGCTTCTGGCACTTTCCCACCCTGACCCTAGGGCCAGGACGACGGCTGGGCATCTGGCTACAAGGTTGCTCCATCCACTGCCCCGGCTGCATTGCTCCAGAAAACCAACCCTTTGATCCGACCCGGGCTGTGTCCCTGGACGCACTCTTTGCCGGGTTCGCCCCCCTGTGGGCAGAGACGGGCCTGAACGGCGTGACCCTCTCCGGCGGTGAACCGACTGACCAGCCCGAGGCACTGCGCGAACTGCTGCTGCGTTTGAACCAGTGCGGCCCGCGTGACATTCTGCTCTATTCAGGCTATACGAAGGCGCAGGTTCTGGCGCGCTCCCCCTGGCTTGCAGACCAGATCGCTGCTCTGGTTGACGGGCCTTTTCTGGCTACCGCTCCCGCAACAGAGTCATGGCGGGGGTCCACCAACCAGAGTCTCACCCTGTTCCGGGAAGAGTTCAGGGACCGCTATGAATCCTGGACCAGGCTACAGTCCCGGCAGCTGCAGCTGGTGCGCAAGGACTCGGGGCGCTACCTGATCGGCATTCCCCGGCCCAAAGACCGGGCTGTTTGGCAGGGTCTTGCGCAGGAAGAAGGACAGCGCGATTGATTCCGGCGACTATCCCCAAACACAAGAGACAGAAGATGCAGCATCCAGCAGACAAGACCCTCTGGGAAGGAGAGTCCACGATACGCGAAGAGCCTGGTTTTTCCACGGGCAGGGACAAGAGGACGCTCCGGGAAAACTCCTCTCTCTCCGCGTACAGGGAAGACAGGCCCTACACGGTTTGCCACTCTTCACCCCCAACTCGTCTGGACGCAACGCTTCGGGAAACCGAAACCGGCACTGACCAAGCCACCCAACGCGAAGCCCAGACCGCCGAGGCTGCAGGTGTGACAGCCTTGGGCAGCCACTTTCATGAGTACCGGATACTGCGGCAACAAGCCTCTGCCAGCAGCGAGGCCGACATTTTCATCATGGCGGATGAGCGGGGAAGCACGCGCCTGTTGAAGCTCTATCGTTTCGGTATTGTCCCGAAAACCGAAGTGTTACGGACCGTGCGGCAGCTTGGGGAGGCGCATCCAGACACCTTTGTCCGGCTCTACGAGGTTGACTTTGACGCCCGAGTCCAGCGCTGGTACACAGTACAGGAATACATGCCCGGTGGCTCTCTCCAGACCCTGCTGGAGGATCCGGACCGCCTCTCGGAGGAGCGGCGGCCCGGCCTGTTTACCGAACTGGCCCGGGAAGCGGGGCGGGCCTTGCACATCCTGCACCAGAACAACATTCTGCACCTGGATCTGAAACCCGCAAATATCCTCCTGCGTACCCTCTCGCCGCTCAATCTGGCACTGATCGACTTTGGCATCGCCACCTCGCTGGACCCGGAAATGTCCAGAAAATTCACCCAGACCCGGGGCACACCCATGTACCAGTCCCCGGAATCCTGGGCAGGCAGCATGAGCCGGGCCTCTGACTGGTGGGGACTGGGCATGGTTTTGCTGGAACTTGCCACAGGCCGTCACCCCTTTTCCCGGCTGTCTGGCAACGTCATCGCCTCTGCCTTGGCCACGCGGCCTGTGCCTGTGCCAGACACCCTGGAAGAGGAACAACAGGACCTGCTGCACGGGCTGTTGACCCGTGATCCGGGCAAGCGCTGGCACTGGGAACAGGTTTCACGCTGGCTTGCCGGTGAGCGTGGCATTCCCCACTTCTTCGAAGGAGCGGAAAGCCTCTCTTCAGGGCAGAAGGTCCGGCCTCTGCTCTTCATGGGACACCCCTGCCACTCACTGGCAGACCTGGCCCAGCAGTTGGTCAGGAGTGAGGCTGCCTGGGCGCAGGGTCGGGCCATGCTCATGCGCGGCCAGGTGCGGCAGTGGCTGGAAAGCACGCAACGTCTGGAAGCTGGCGTGGGGCTGGACAGCGTACTGGCTGGCGGCGGTGAAGACCCGGATCTCCGCACCTTCCACTTTGCCGCTGCCTACGGTTCCGGGGCGGAGTTCGTGTTCCTCGGACACCGCATTACACTCAACAACCTGGCCCTCTTTGCCAGTCGCCCCCTGCTGGATGCTCCGGCTTCAGCCGCAGAGCAACAAATACTGGACGCTGCGGCCAGTGGTCTGCTGCTGGACCTCCTGGATCTGCATATCCGGCAACGCGGCGCAAGCGCAGAGGCAGAGACCGCGACGCTCAAGCCCTTTCTCCTGCGCCTGCGCACCATGAGCCAAGACGAGGCGGCCCTGTTTCTGGACTTCTGCCTGGACCCGGAAAAGTACTTTTGCCCCTTTGTCTCCCTGCCTGCCACGCCGGAAAGCGTGCTGCGCGAGACAGCGGAACTCCAGGGCCTGCCTCTGACCCGGGAACGCTGGAACCGGCTCGAGCAGGACTATGTTCTCCCGGATGCGGTCCGGCAGAAGATGCAGCAGGCAGCCTCCTACCACGAGGCTGCAGTCTGGCTGGACCAGATGGTTCTGCAGGGTCAGGGGCTGCGGCGCACCGGAATGTCTGCGGATCAGGCCCAGGCCATCAGCGCCTTCCTGCCCTGTTGTCTTGCCAGCCAGCGCACCCGTCCCTTTCTCCACTTCTGCCTGCACCCGGAACTCTATCACAGCCCCTTTCTTTCAGTCTTGGAGCCGCCAGAGCGGGTGGCGCAGGAGTCAGCGGATCTGGAAGTCCTGCCCTTGTCCCTGGACGAATGGAAACGCCTGTCCCATGCCTGGATTGTGCCCAACCATGTGGTCCGGTGGATGCAACGCGCCAACACCTACCATCAGGGCCTGGCCTGGCTGGAGGAGAACCAGGATACCCTCTTGCCGCGTACCGGCTTGAGCAAGGAAGAGGCAGGTCTGTTCAGCCTGTGCAGTCTGGACTTGCGCAGTCAGGCGGTTCGGGAGTGTTTTCTCGATTTCTGTCGGAACCCGGAACACTATTGCTGTCCCTTTGTTCGGGATACTGCCACGCCGGAAAGCGTGGCCCGGGATGCTTCTGGCCTGACGCGCCCACCCCTGACCCGGGAACACTGGGAGTGTCTGGCAGCGAGGTACAGCATTCCAGACGACATCAGGCAGCAAATGCAGAGCGCCGCGACCTACGGCAAGGCTGTGGATTGTCTGGAAATGCGGATACAGCAGGGGCTTTTGCCGCAGAATCGCAGAAGAGTGGTGGAACGCCGCCTTGTTCAGGGCCTGCTCTACGGTCTGACCATGGGCGTGATTGTGGGTTTTGGCCTTTTTGTGCTGGACCTGCACAACAATCAGGGGGTGATTCACAGTGAGGACATGGATTTTATTGTGTTCGTGGTTCTGGTGATTGTGAGCGTCTCTGTAGTGGGCAATCTTTGGGGCGCGTATCTCACCCTGAAACGCGACAAGCGGGAAGAGGTTCAGCAGGTTACAGATGTCCTGGCAGACGGGCTGATCACCCTGTCAGCCCGGGTGGTTCAAGGCTTGGCAAGAACCAGAACCAA
>CAMNHX010000263.1 GCA_946539945.1 uncultured Desulfobulbus sp.
CAGAGTAAAAAGACAAAGCGGAAATGCTCTATTTTGCAAGCTTCCCTCATGACATTTTCAGCAAGGGGAATGGAGAGCGTCCGGGTTCACGATACAGGCCATGCTGGCGGATGTACTCCCGGACCACAGGCGGCAGACCCTCTGCCTCCTGACCTGCGGTCAGGGCAGCCCGGATGGCAGTGGAAGAGTGGGGATGGTGAAAATCCGGCACAAGATGCAGGCTTTTGCCTGCCGCGTTGATCCAGAGATTTGCCGTCCGAGCTGTGAAAACCGGGCGCAGGCGACAGACACAGTCCTGCATCCCTTCCGGGGTGACAGCATCCCGACCCAGAACAAGCAGATTGACCTGCGCGAGCAGTTCCTCGGACTGCCGCCATGTCGGCAGAATGGCCAGCATGTCCAGACCCATCACAAGAAAAAGCGGGCTTTCCGGGTACTGACCGCGCAGCGCGGTCACGGTGCGGATGGTGTAGGAAGGCGTGGGCAAGTCTGCCTCAATGCGGGAACAGACCAGGCGCTGGCAGTCGGGTTCGCTGGCCAGCGCCAGTTCCAGCATGGCAGCGCGGTGGGAAAAATCGGCAAAAGCGCCGTGCTTGTGGGGTGGTTCCAGGGCTGGAATCAGCAGCACCTGGTCCAGGGCAAAGCGGTCGCGCACAAAACGGGCAAGGGCTAGATGCGTTTCATGCACCGGATCAAAGGTACCGCCGTACAGACCAATGCCCGCTGTGCTGTTCACAGTGTTCAAGCGCGGACCTCGCCTTGGCCCAGAACCACGAATTTTTGCGTGGTCAGTTCTTTCAGACCCATGGGACCGTAGGCGTGCAGCTTGGAGGTGGAAATGCCGATCTCCATGCCCAGCCCGAACTGGCCGCCGTCGTTGAAGCGAGTAGAGGCGTTGACCATGACTGCCGAGGCATCCACCTCCCGCAAAAAGCGCTGCGCGTTCCCGTAGGATTCGGTGAGGATGCTTTCCGTGTGGTTGGAACCAAAGCGTTCAATATAGGTCAGTGCCTCGTCCATGTCTGCCACCACGCGCACGGTAAGGGTCAGGTCCAGAAACTCCCGTCCCCAGTCCTCATCCGCTGCTGCCTCGATATGGGGTGAAAACTGCTGACTTGCCGCGCAGCCCAACATTTTGACGCCTTCTTTGTGCAGGGCCTCGGCAGCCTTGGGCAGGAAGTTCGGGGCGATCTTCTGGTGGACCAACAGCCCTTCCAGCGCGTTGCAGGCAGCGGGGCGCTGAATCTTGGCGCTGACCACCACCCGGATGGCCTTGTCAATGTCTGCTGATTCGTCCACAAAGGCATGACACACGCCCTTGTAATGCTTCAGAACCGGGATGCGTGACTTGGCAGTGACCGCCCGGATCAGGCCCTCACCGCCCCGGGGAATGACCAGATCGATCAGGGTCTCCTGTTCCAGCAAAACGTCAATCGCGGCCCGATCAGCAGTGGGCACAACCTGCACGCAATCCGGGCTTGCGTCGTGGGCTTTCAGCGCCTCGTGGAAGACAGCGGCCAGTGCCAGATTGGAGCGCAGGGCCTCGGATCCGCCCCGAAGAATGGCAGCATTGCCAGACTTGAGGCAGAGCGCGGCTGCGTCAATGGTGACATTGGGTCTGGACTCGTAGATCATGAGGATCACGCCCAAAGGCACGCGCATCCGCCCCACCTGAATGCCACTGGGACGCCGGGCCATGTCCGCGATCTCGCCTACTGGGTCGGAAAGCGCTGCCACCTCGGAGAGTCCCTGAACCATCTCGGCCATCACCTTGTCGCTCAACTCCAAGCGATTCAGCATGGCCGCACTCATGCCGCGTTCTTTGGCTTCAGCCAGGTCCTGTGCGTTGGCCTCCTGAATCTTCGCACGAGCGGCTTGCAGGCGCTCTGCTGTGTCCAGGAGAATGGCGTTCTTCTGTTCTGTGGGCATGGCGCGCAAGATGCGAGACGCTGTTTTGGCGCGCCGAGCCAGTTCAAGCATTTGGGTGCTTATGTCTGTCATGGTGTTGTCCTTTTCATTGGGTGATTTTCCAAATTTGTTTACGGGGTTTGCTGCACGCCACTACCCGCTGTCCGCGATCAGCCACTCTTTCAAGGTCTTCAGTTCCTCGTCAAAGCAGACGCCGATCTTGTAGAGCCGCTTGCCGCCCGCCGCGTAGGGAATCAGGTAGCCGCGCCCGTCAATCTGCGCCAAGGCTTCTTGGGCTGTTCCCTTCAGTTTGAATTCAAACACATACACGGCATCCTTCGTTTCCACCACCGCATCGCAACGCCCAGCGGCGCTGCGTTCCTCTGTGCGCACGTTAAAGGAGACGGCCAGACGGAAGATCAGGTAGAATATTGTCTTGTAGTGCGCCTCGTCCTGCCGTTCCGCGTCATAGGGAATGGAGCTGAAAAAGCTGCGCAAAAGCTGCATGGCCTGTTCGATGTCGTGTTGTTTCATCGCCCGGGTCAGTTGCCTGATGAAGGTCATGTTCTCATAAGAGGTTCTGCGAAAATAGTAGGGCATGAGTCCCTTGAGAAAGCCCTGCCTCACTTCTTCATTGGGAAATCCCAAAATATAGCCCTCATCGTCACAGCCCTTTATCGTCAAATACCCGCTCTGGTACAGGATGGGAACCGGCGAATCTGCAGCTTCCGTGGGTTCGTCAAAATCGCCGCTGTCTGCATAGAAGCCTTCCAACTCTTCAGGCCGCAAGGAGTATTGATTCAGCATCTCTGTCAGATGTGTGGGTGTGCCTGAAGAATACCAATGGTTGCCCAATTTTCTGTCCTGCAAACAGCACAGGAGGCTGTAAGGATTGTAGATGTCTGGCGAATTCCCGGTAAAGTGATAGCCGTCATACTGTTTTTTGAGCAAGGTCATGGCTCCTTCAAAATCCACGCCATACTGTTCTGCCAGCGATTCCACTTCCGGTCGCAGTTGCGTGCGGATTTCCTCTTCGGTCATACCACAGATTGCGGCATAATCATCGGCCATACTGATGATTTTGAGATTGTTCAACTCGCTGAAGATGCTCAACTGGCTGAACTTGGTGATACCGGTAAGAAACACAAAGCGCAGGTGTTCGGCGGATTCCTTGAGCGGGCTATAGAAAGCACGCAACATACGCCGCAGTTCTTCAAACGAGTCCGGATCCATCACCGTATCGAGCAAGGGAGCATCGTATTCATCAATCAGAATAACGACTTTTTGTCCCCTCGCTTTCTTCGCTCGCCGGATCAGGCTGTTCAGGCGGGAATTGGTTTTTTTTCCCGCATCAGGATTCCGACCATAAACCTCCTCGTACTGCAAAAGCTGTATGTTCAGGCGTTCCTCCAGATCACCCAATGTCGTGTACTTGGTTCCGCTCATGTCAAAACGCAAGACCGGATGCTCTGTCCACTCTTGTTCCAGTTTTTCCATGGCCAGCCCCTCGAAAAGTTCCTTGCGGCCTTGGAAGTACGCTTCCAGCGTCGTCACCAAAAGCGACTTGCCGAAGCGTCGTGGACGTGACAGGAAAAAGGCGGTGTCGGCGTTGACCATGCGGTGGATGAGCGCGGTCTTGTCCACATATACGGTCTTGTTCTCGCGCAGGGTCGGGAAGTGCGAGGTCCCGGTGAAGAT
>CAMNHX010000264.1 GCA_946539945.1 uncultured Desulfobulbus sp.
GCGCTGACTCGTAGAACCAGTCCAACACGTCCTCAATCCGATGCCCCACGTCTGCAATGTGCTGCAAGCCCAGAACCGCAGACGCGCCCTTCACCGTATGCACGGAACGACGGATGGCCCGCAACAACTCGCTCACCTCGCCTTTGACTGGTGTCGAGGCTTCCACCTGCGTTCCCAAGCCGTGCAGGGCCTTGCTGATGTCTGTGAAGTGTTCTTCCACCTCCTCGTTGAAAGAGTCCAGAAGCTCCTCGTCAAGCTCTATGCCAGAGGGTGTCATTGAAGGCGCAGAGGCAGACGCTGCTTCAGATTCGGCAAAAAGCGCATCAGCAGCATCGCTGTCTATCCCGGTTTCCTGCTCCCCGGCTCCGCTCCCGGACAGGGCATCGATCCGAGCGATCAACTGGTCAGCAGCTTCCTTGAGTGTGGCGTCATCCGGTGCGCCGCCTGCCTTGAGGTGGTCCGCATAACGGGAAAAGGTGCTGGCTGTGTCCAAAAGCCTCGCCAGCAGTTGGTCCCCAAGCTCTGCCCTGCCTTCCCGCACCTCTTCGATGGCCAGCTCCATGCTACGGGCAACCTGCGACAAGGGGTTGACTCCCAGCATGGCTGCAGCGCCCCGGACAATATGCACCAGACGCCGCATTTCATCCAAAACAGGACGGTTGTCGGGATGAGCCTGCAATTCCGCTGCGCCTTCCTTGAGCGCCGGAATGTACTCTTCCATCTCCTCGACAAATCCCAACAGTATTTCGTCAAGCTCCTGGGCCATGATTTGTCTCCGCTCTCGCTTAAGGCCCTGTTCAGCGCCACCGCCGGATAACCTCGGCATGACCAAGGGCGTCGCTATTCAGAATGAAAATCCGGCGTCGATCCCGAACCAGCACGCCCTTGATAAACTCCAGCATTTCCATACATCCCGACCTTTCGTCGGTAGAACAGGACTCAAGATGGTCTTCCTGTTCGTCCACGCTCAAGATGCCGGTAATCTTGTTGACCAGGAGGCAGAACTGCAGATCGTCGCGCTGAAAGAAGATGAAGGAAGGCTGCAAAACGGTTCTCCGCTCCTCCCGCAGGTGGAAAAGCTGCTGAAAATCCACTACAGAAAGGATCTCGCCGCGTATCTGCACAATACCCTTGATCCAGGACGGCAGATAGGGCAAGGGGGTAATGGTCGGCATATTGCCCAGCGCCTGCATGGCAGTAACAGGCAAAGCCATTTCATGCCAACCTACCACAAAAGAAATATACAGAGTGCGACTCTTGGCCCCCCGGAATCCGGAATGGTCCCGCAAAATCTCCAGGTCGCGCTGGAGCGCGGGTTCTGTTTTCCGGTCAATCCGTTCCAGAAGCGCTTTCAGACTGTTGTTTGGCGAACCAGCGTCAGTTTGCCCGGGAGAAAGAACCATGCCTCTGTACTCCTCAACAAAAATCCGCCTTGCTAGCGGGTCATGAGTTTGACGGCGTTTTCCAGCAGTTCCTGCCGGTCAAAGGGTTTGGTCATGTAGATGTCCGCACCCTGGTGCTTGGCCCAAAAGGCATCGCTCGTCTTGTCCTTGGTGGAAAGCAGAATGATCGGCAACTCCTGCCGCACCTTCTTGATCTTCTTGCAGGCCTGAAAGCCGTTCATGTTCGGCATGACCACGTCCATGACCACCAGGTCCAGTTGGTCGCCCTGCTGCTCCACACTGGCCAGGGCCTCGCTGCCGTCGTTGACCATGATCACCTGATAGCCGCTGCCCTCAAAGGCGGCGCGAATCAGTTTTTGCTGCGTTGGGCTGTCATCCACCACCAGGATTGTTCTGGTTGCCATCTTGATTCTCCTGTATAAACTGATAAGTGGGTTGTTACCAGATATGTCGCTTGATTTCCTGAAGCATCTGCTCCGGGTCAAAGGGCTTGGTCAGATAGGCGGCAGAGCCGGCCATCTTGCCCTTCATTTTGTTGAGGAAACCGTCCTTGCTGGTCAGCATGATCACCGGAATGTCCTTGAATTCCTCATTCCCCTTGATGATGGAAAGAATTTTGTAGCCGTCCATCTTGGGCAGGATCACGTCCAGCATGATCAGGTCAGGCGGCTGTGGCCCCTCGTTGAGCTTGCTGAGCGCCTCCAGACCGTCGCCCGCCTCAATGACCTTGTAACCGTTGCGGGTCAGGGTGATGGCAATGACCTTGCGGGTTGTGGGGCTGTCCTCCACCACCAGAATTACCCGCTGCCGCCCGGACAGCGTACCGTCTGCGTCCTTCGGTGGCGCTTCCTCCACTTCAATGTGTGGCGTTTCTATCTCTGCTGTGTCTGTATCGCCTTCAGTACTCTGGGAGTGGCTGGCCAGATGATCCAAAAGCAGTTTGAGCTGCCGGGCCAGGTTGTCCTTCGCCTTTTCCGGGGCCATTTTCACGGCTTTGTCAAGATAGACCAGGGCTTCCCGCAACTTGCCCCGGTTCATCTGTACCAGCGCCAAACCATATACCGCTGTCAGACTGCTTGGGTACTTTTTCAGAATTTTGAGATACCGCATCTGCGCATCTGTGGCCAGATGGGGGTCCATCTCGCCGATGTGCTGGAGCGCTTCCGCGTTGATGGTCAGATGGCCCTTGCAGTTGGGGCAGGTGGTCATGGTTTTGCCGATGGGCGTCCAGCAGAAGTAGCATTTTCTGGCTGCTCCGCCGTGCAGGGTATTCAGGCCAAGGGCAAGCTTGCGCTGCTCCTCCTTGAGCAAGGGATCTTGCGCGTTGATGGTGGCTGCCATGTTCAGGGACTTGCGGATGATCTCCACGTTGCCCTGGATGCGCGCAAACCAGATCCAGCCGATAAGGCTGTCCTTCCGCTTTTTCAGGAACTCCTTCAGGGCATCGTGAGCCTTCTGGTACTCCTGCATTTCCGCGTTTTCAATGGCCTCCTGCAAGAGGTCTTCGCCAGACTCCTTGCGGGCACTCTGGATGTCGTCCTTGAGCTTGGAAACCTCAAGCAGAATGTTGATCAGCGAACTCTGAATGGTACGCTGCACGTCTTTCCGTAGCGGCTGCACCTCTGTTTTCGCGCCGTCCCAGACCATAATTTTCATGGCCGCGTCCATGCCGGACAACTGCCCCAAAGTGGCATTGACCAGTTCGCCGTTGTCAACGTCCAGATAGCCTACCTGCTCCTCCTTGGAGACCTTCAGTGTGTGCGATTTGCTCTCCATGTTGAATATCTGCAGGATATTCTCCAGGGAAAAGCCATCGATTGTCTGTGTTGGTGTACTCATAGTCTGTCTTTATATATTACAGGCAGGTCAGAATCGTGGAACAGCCCGGTTTTTTTCCGGCTGTTTCGCCTCTTGTCCAATGTATTGCGGCAAAAGACCCGTCTCTGTGAGACCGGGGTTTTGCCTGCCCTGTCCGGCAGGGCTTGGGCAGATCGTTGAAAACCCCGTTTGTGACCCATTCTGACAGGCAAGCTGGCAGCCTGCCAAGAAGTTATTTTGGAGAAGCAACGCGCTGTATCACGCAGGCAAACGGTAATCCTGTGCGCCTTTGCCGTTTTCAACGGGCCGGGAAGGTTCTTGCGTCCCTATCATCCAGAAAAAAGCGAAAAAAAGCAAGT
>CAMNHX010000265.1 GCA_946539945.1 uncultured Desulfobulbus sp.
CTTTTTTTCCTCAAATCCGGCAAACATGGTCAATCCCACTGGTCTGCTGCATTCGGGTCAACATTGGCAGCGCTGTGCTGTTCCTCCTGAATCATTTGCACCACTGCATCCTGCTTGGTCTGTGTTGCGCCGCCCTCAAACACGCCCTGACTCTGGCTGCCGATTTTGGAGGAGGTGATGGTCACAAAGCGAATCCACTTCATCAGGCTTTGCGAATCAACAGGAATCACCGCTTCGCTGCTGCCGGTGAACTCTGCCAGCACCTCGTGGTCTGCCTCGTCATCAATGGCCAAGGCCACGCGGATGGCGTGCTTGAACCAGTTATTGGCCCACAGCTTATCCAACCCGAACTTGTACTCATCAGTGGGGCAACCGTCTGACATCAGGATAATGGCAGGCGCAACCGAAGCGGAAGGCGCTTTCAGAAAGGCGTTTTTGGACATTTTTGCTGCCAGTTCCGTGCAGGCTGCGCCCAGATCGGTCATGCCATTGGCCTGCACAGGTATCCATTGGAAGGTGTCCACGGAAATGGGCGCATCGTACATCCATTGACAGCCGTTGGAAAAGAGAAGAACCGCAATTTTTATATCCGCATCTGAACCGCCAATGCCGCGCAGGTCGGGCAAGACTTCCCGGATGGCTGTGTTTACCTTGCCAATGCGCTCCCCTGCCATGCTGCCCGACTGGTCAATCATGAAAAACAGCACCATTTCGCGCTTCACAATCGCTTCCACATCATCAAACATATTGCTCATTGCAGTACTCCTTACGATTCTTTCACGATGCTTCCTGTCACCTGCTGAAAGGTGATCTTCAGGTTTTCCTGAATAATGGCAATGCCGCCCGGAACTACGGTGCTGTCCGTGCCCTCTGCGCTCGTCACCCAGGCTGCCTGCGATTCATTCTTGATACCCCAGATGCTGCGCTGGTTCTTGTTGGTGACTACTTTGCCCTGTTCCGTGGTCCAGTCCTCGCTCCCCTGTTGCGTGTGACAGGCGTAGAGCCGGTTGCCCGGAAAGAGCAAAACCGGGATATTGGCATTGGTCTGCAGCTGCAAGGGATAGCTGCATTGCAGCTTGCAGGCAGGGCAGGAAAACAGGTTGTTTGTTACCTGCTTTTTCACGGAAGAGGCAAAGTATTCCGCACCACAGGCACAGGTCAGGATTTCCCCGCGCAGACGGATGAGAATGTACAGCCATTCCTTTTCCGTCAGACGGGCGTTCCGGTTCTTCATACCCTCGCAAAAGGATTTGATGAAGGCGTCCTGCACGTAGGCCGGATAGTGCGGCCACAGCTTGATGGGGTTGGGATGCACGCCCGGCACTGGCCGGTTGCTGTCATCCTTGGGGTCAAAGATAAAGACCGGGTGCTCGCCGTAGAGCCTTTTTTCTGTCTCTTCCGTGATGCAGACGCTGGCCACATAGGCTTTGCCCATGAGGGGATCGTGACGCAAGAGGAGTTTGAAGAGTACCACTGCCAGAGAATGCTGGTCTGTGAGGGTATCGGGGCGGGCCTCGCCACGCACAATCTCTGGGGCCACATAGCCGGGTTTGCCGCCAATGCCCAGGTTTTGCTGGTCTGGCGAAACATTGTCGTTGTCACAAATCAGGACCGCGCCACTCTGCGGGTTGAGGAAAAAGTTGCCATCGTTCAGGTCCTGATAGCTTTTTCCCTGCAGGTGCAGGGCACGAAAGCTGCTCACAATCTGGAGCGCACTTTCCACGAGGGCGTGCAGGCCCAGACGGCAGCCTGGTTTGTTGTTGAGGATGTCGGAAAAGTCGGCAAACCCGGCGGGACGCAGGTCCATGACATAGCCGAAATTGCCCTGTCCGTCTCTTTTGGTGAGCGTGTGTGGCCAGAGGAAGTTTCCAGAAGGTGGCCCATCCCCAATATTTTTCCGCAGGTTGTCTTGGAAGGCTATAGGGCTTTTGAGTTTGCGGGCCGCGTACCATTTCAGGGCACAGGGCTTGCCTGCAAAGTCCACCTTGTACACCGTGCCCTGCCCACCTTCACCCAGTTTTTCCAGTACTTTCAGGGTTTCGCCGTTTTCCAGCGGAACTGTGCAACCCTTTGTCAAGTCTGCCATTTGTCATCTCCTTTCAGAAATCATCGAGCGGGCACGTTTGCCCGCGCCGTATTGTACGCGAAACCCGCATCCAGACTCAAGGGCAAGGAGCACGACGACTTATTGGTCAAGCTGGCGGTGGCAGTGCCCAAAACGCTTACCTCTGAACAGGAAAGACTGGTACGGAGTCTGGCTGAAGCCGGGCTGTAGTTTTTGAGGCGCACAGTGTGGAGTGGCAAGAGTGTATAGACGAGTAAGATAGGTAACAGGTGTGAAGGGACGTGACTGCGGCTGTTGTCGTAGTTGAACGGCGACACGGCAGGCTGTCTGCTGTGCGGCGCAGGATCAGGAGGACTGAAAGCCGATGGGCCAAGCCATTGACGGGCTGTACCGGGCGGCTATAATTTGAGGATGATCATACGGCCTACGGAAAAGAGCGGTTTTGTCCCTGTGGGCGTGGGACCAACCGAAAACGGAGTCTTGCCTTGAAACCCGACGACCAAAAACACCACGCGCAACCCGCTTCCCTGTCCCCACCCGTGCGCCCGGAGATTATGCGCTGGATCCAGCGCCTCCGGTTGATAGACGACTACTTCATGCAGGTCTGCTTTCAGGACTGCATCGAATGCGTGGAACTGGTTCTGCGCATCATTTTGGACAAACCCGATCTGGTTGTGCAGCGGGTGAGTGCGCAAAAGTCGCTGGCCAACCTGTACGGTCAGGGTTCCCGCTTGGACATCTTCGCGGTTGACAGCGAAAACCGACCCTATGACATCGAAATCCAGCGGGCGAGTCGGGGTGCGCAACCGAGACGGGCGCGCTTCTACAGCAGCCTTCTGGACGCCAACCAGAAAGAAACCGGCAAGGACTATGAACTTCTGCCCGAAAGCTACGTGATCTTCATCACCGAACGCGACGTTCTGCGCCTGGGACAGCCACTGTACAAAATCGAGCGACAGATTGTCGGCACAGACAAGTTGTTCTGCGACGGTGCGCATATCATCTATGTGAACGGCGAGATGCGGGAGGGCGACACAGCGCTTGCCCGCCTGATGCACGACTTTTTCTGCGCCAATCCGGCGGAAATGCACTATGAGCCACTCGCGCACGTCACCGGCTTCCACAAGACAGACAGCAAGGAGGTAGTGAAAATGAGCAGCACATTTGAAGCCTTTGCAGAAGAGATAGAAAAACAGACCAGCGCCAAGTACCTGGCCCAAGGCATGGAGCAGGGCATGGCCCAAGGCATGGAGCACGCCGGACGGACTTTCGCGCTCAAACTGCTGGCAGACGGCTTTTCCTGTGAGGACATCGCCCGTTATACTGCCCTGCCCTTGGACACGGTGCTGGAACTGGCCGCGCAACACCGCGCCGAAAGCAACTGATTTTGGCAGAACCGGCAGGAGAGTAGCCCATGCCTTCAGGCAACTTTGACCAGGCTGCGCGTCAAACCCCGCCCTTTAGAGCGGTTCCGTATTGTCTTTTTACTGTCATTCTGAAGCGCGAAGCGCTGA
>CAMNHX010000266.1 GCA_946539945.1 uncultured Desulfobulbus sp.
GAAATGCAGACTTTCCAGCGAAGCGGTGAAAGTAGTAAAAAGACAAAGCGGAAACTCTCTAAAATGAAAACGGAAACGCTCTAAAACACAATCCGCCCGATACGAGGAAAACTCCACACTCCACCCTGGCAAACTTCATGGCTACACTCCTGCACGTTCAGAATCTTGGCAAAGCCTTTGGTGCGCAGACCCTCTTTTCCGGCGTGAGCTTCGGCATTGAACCAGGCGAGCGCGTGGGTCTGATTGGCCCCAACGGTTCAGGCAAATCCACGCTGCTGAAAATCCTCTGCGGTCTGGAAAGCCCGGATACCGGCAATCTGACCCTGCAAAAGGGCCTGAAGTTGGGCTATTTGGCGCAAAGCAACCAGTTTGAGGAAACAGCCAGCCTCTACGCCAACCTGGAGGCCGCTGGCGCTGGCTTGAACCTGAACGAGGCCGAACTGCACGCCCGCATCCACACGCTCTTGAGCCGCGCCGAATTTGCCGATCCTAGCCTGCAGGTGAGTGTGCTGTCTGGCGGACAGCGCAAAAGACTGGCACTCTGCCGCACGCTTCTGCCTGCACCAGACCTCCTGGTTCTGGACGAGCCGACCAACCACCTGGACATTGCAGGCATGATCTGGCTGGAACAGCTCCTCACCGCCAACTGGCCGGACAGCCCGCAGGCCTTCATTCTGGTCAGCCATGACCGCCGCTTTCTGGAAAACACGGTCAACCGGGTGATTGAGCTTGCAAGCGTGTATCCAGAAGGCTCCTTTTCCGTGTCTGGCAGCTATGCGGACTTTGTGGACAAGCGGCGGGACTATCTGGAGGCGCGCAAGCTGCTGGAAGAACGGCTGGCCAACGCCATGCGTCGCGAGACCGAATGGTTGCGTCGCGGCCCCAAGGCCCGGACCAGCAAGGCCAAGTACCGCATTGACGCGGCAGAACGGCTGCAGCAGGACTTGGACGAGGTTCATGCGAAAAACCGCGCCTTGGGACAGGCTGGCATCCGCTTTGACGGCACGGAGCGCAAGACCAAAAAGCTCCTGGAAGCGCGGCAGCTTGCCAAGTCTTTTGGTGAGCGCCGCATTTTTTCCGGTCTGGACCTGCTGCTCAAGCCCGGCATGAAACTGGGTCTTGCGGGCAATAACGGCTGCGGCAAGTCAACCCTGATGCGCATTCTGGCGGCAAGCGGTGAGTCCTCTCCGGAACTCGCGCCTGACAGCGGGGAAATCAGGCTGGCAGAGGGCATACGCATCGTGAGTTTTGACCAGAAGCGCGAACAACTGGACACCTCTGTCACCTTGCGCCGCGCCCTGGCCCCGGAAGGCGACAGTGTGACCTATCAGAACAGAAGCGTCCACGTGGCTGCCTGGGCAAAGCGCTTTCTCTTTCGGGGCGATCAGTTGGAAAGCCCGGTGTCGCGGCTGTCCGGTGGCGAGCAGGCACGCATCCTTCTGGCCCGGCTGATGCTCCGGCCAGCAGACATCCTCCTCTTGGATGAGCCGACCAATGATCTGGACATTGTGTCCCTGAACGTTCTGGAGGAGAGTCTTGCCGAGTTTCCGGGTGCGCTGGTTCTGGTCACGCATGATCGTTTTCTTCTGGACCGGCTCTGCACGCAGATTCTGGGTTTTGACGGCAGGGGCAATACCGCGTATTTCGCTGACTGCGGGCAGTGGCTGGACTGGCTGGCTGCAAGCGCGGAACCAAAGGGGGGGCGGGAAAAGCCTGTGCAGAAGAAGCTTGCGGAAACCGGGAAAAAGTCGGGCAAGCTCTCCTACATGGAGCAACGGGAATACGATCAGATGGAGGAGAAAATTGCCACTGCCGAGGCAGAGTACGAGTCCTTGCAAAAGGAGATGGCAGAACCTGCCATCATGGCCAATGCAGCCCGGCTTGCCGAGTGCTGGCAAAAACAGCAGGAGCTGGCAACGGAAATTGAGCGGCTCTACCAGCGCTGGGACGAGCTGGAGACAAAGAAAGGATAAAGCCTGGAGTCCTGGTCTGCGTGTCAAGGTGTCCGCAGGCAGAGTATCGCTTCCGGCTTGCGTGGGAAGCGTCAAAATGCTAACGTGCCGCCCTGTTGCCCAGAGACCACTGTCAGGTTCTTCTGCGGCATTTTCTTTCTTCAACCCCCCTGTATGCCATGCTTGAACTCCGCTTTGTTCGTGAAAATATGGAACTGGTACGCGCCAAGTGCGCTTTGCGCCACTTTGACCTGACCCAGCTTGACCGCTTTGCTGAAATTGACCAGCGCCGTCTGGCGCTTCTGGGCAAGACCGAGTCTCTCAAAAACCAGCGCAACCTCGCCTCCAAAGAGATTGCCCAGATGAAGAAAGCTGGTGAGGATGCAAGTGCCCGCATTCAGGAGATGAAGGCTGTGGGCGAGGAAATCCGTCGACTTGACGAGGACCTTGCCGCAATTGAAGCGGACTTGCAGGCTGTGGTCATGGCCATCCCCAATCTGGTGGATGACAGTGTGCCCAAGGGTGCGGATGAGACAGACAACGTGGAGATCAAGCGCTGGGGCGAACCGCGCCACTTTGATTTTACCCCGTTGAACCATTGGGATCTGGGAGAAAAGCTGGGGATTCTGGATTTTGACGCTGCTTCCCGACTCTCTGGCGCACGCTTTGCGGTTCTGCGCGGTTTTGCGGCCAGACTTTCCCGCGCCATTGTGGACTTTTTTCTGGACCTGCACACCCGGCGTCACGGCTATCAGGAGGTCATCCCGCCCTTTCTGGTGAACACGCAGACCATGACTGGCACTGGGCAACTGCCCAAGTTTAGCGAGGACCTGTTCCGCATTGAAGGCCGCGACCTCTGGCTCATCCCGACTGCCGAAGTGCCAGTGACCAACCTCTACGCCGGGCAAACGCTGGCGGAAAACGAGTTGCCCATCAAGAATACCGCCTACACGCCCTGTTTCCGGTCCGAGGCCGGATCTTACGGCAAGGACACGCGGGGACTCATCCGGCAACACCAGTTTGAAAAGGTGGAGATGGTCAAGGTCTGCACCCCGGAAAACTCCTGGGCAGAGCTGGAAAGCCTGCGGGAAGACGCAGAAGAGTGCCTCCAGCTCCTGGAACTGCCCTATCGCGTGGTCTCGCTGTCCACCGGTGATCTGGGCTTTTCCGCAGCCAAGACCTATGATCTTGAAGTCTGGTTGCCTGGCCAAAACTGTTACCGCGAGATTTCTTCCTGCTCCAACTGCACGGATTTTCAGGCCCGTCGGGCAGGCATCCGCTACAAGCCCAAGGATGGGGGCAAGAGTCGCCTGGCCCATACCCTGAACGGTTCAGGTTTGGCCGTGGGCCGTACCTTGGTGGCGATCATGGAGAACTACCAGCAGAAAGACGGCAGCATCAGCGTGCCCAAGGTGCTGGAACCCTATCTGGCCAACCGCCTGCCAGGCTGATTGCCAGAGGAATCCTCCAAAAGTAGCGTCCAAAAAGGAAGCCTCCGCCGGAAAACCGGCGGAGGCTTTGTCTTGCCTGTGTCTCAAGGGAGACTGTCAGGAGTGGAAAAGATGGTTCCCGCTAGAGCAATTCCGTTTTCACTTTTTATGTCATGCTGAACGAAGCGAAGCATC
>CAMNHX010000267.1 GCA_946539945.1 uncultured Desulfobulbus sp.
GACCGCGTCACCGTACTGTCCGGCGCGGCTGACATGGGCAAAGGCGCGTTGCGCAGCCAGACTGTAGCCTTCACTTTGCACGTTCTGTTCAGCCCAGGCAAACTCCCGGCGGACAATCTCCTCAATGCGTCGCTGATCGGAAAAGTCTGTCCCGACCAGAACCTCGGTCAGCAAAGCCAGGGCACGCGGCAGAAAGGCGGACAGCGCCTTCACGTGCAGCCAGAGCATGGGGCGCACCTGACAGCGGTCCCCGGCCCGAACATAGACCTGAAAGGAATGTTCCAGACCGCCGGTGCAGATGTTCAATTCTGCGGCAAAGCGGCGGTAGTCCCGGTCTGCTGTGCCCAGTTCCGTGACAATGACGCCAAAGAGATCCAGTAGAAGTAGCTCGTCAAGGTTCAGGGCTGAACAGTCAAAGCCCAGGCTCAAGTACACGATGCCGCTGGTCTCTGTTTCACTGACCAGAAGGGGACAGCCTGCCAAGCTCTCTTCCCGCAGACTGGGCAGGGGCGGTCTGCGCTCCACCTCTGCCAAGGGGAGTCTGGGCAGGCAGGCCAGTTCTTCCGCTGTAGATGGCGTGGTCTGGAGACGCTCCAGGTCAGCGGCCTGCTGGATCAGAGCCTGCCGCGCCTTCTGGTCAAGATGGGCGCTCATCCGGGCAGCCTGCGCCTGCTCCCGCTTGCGGTTGGACTCCATACCCGCCGGATCAGGGGTCAGAGTCAGTTCCAGACTGCACGGGTTGTTGAGCAGATGCGTCCGCATGAGTTGCTCCAGCCAGCCTTCGTGCAGCGCCTTTTGCCGAACTTGGGTCAGAAGCCCGTTCAGTTGCAGGGCGGCAAAGGGTGAGATGTCCTGCTTCATGGCCTCCTGGGCACGCAAGATCAGGTGCAGACCGCGCTGGGGCTTGTTCATCTCCTCGCGTAGCCGGAACTCAAAGGCGTTGAGTTCGGAAAGCACCAGTTCAGGGTCTAGTCCCTGACAGACAATCTCCTGAATCGAGGAGCGGCAGAGATCAAAAAAGGTTTTGGCCCGTTCCGGTTCAGAACCGATCAGATAGACCAGCATCAGCGTGGCGTAGCCTGCGTCTGCCATGAACAGACCGCCAAAATCCTTGCCCAGACCGGAACTGACAATTGCGTTTTTCAGTGGTGAGGCGTCAGAGTTGAAGAGTATCCCGGACAACAGTTCAAAGGCCAGACTTTTTTCCCGGTCCTGCGCGCTGCCCACCACTGAAGCCAGGGCCAGAAAGGTTTTGTCCTTTGCATCGCCGCCCGCAATCGGATAGCTGTCCCGCATGGAGACTGTCTCTTGAGGTACAGTGCCCTGCACGCAGAGCGCCACTGTTCCCGGCTCGGTAAAGGCGGACAGCGCCTTGGTCTGCACTCTTGCCAGTTCCTCTTCCAGAGGCGCGTCACCGTAAAAGAAGAGAGTGGCGTTTGAAGGGTGGTAGTGCCGGGCATGAAAGGCGCAAAACTGCTCATAACTCAAGTCCGGGATACAGGCTGGATCACCGCCCGATTCATGGGCATGGGTGGAACCGGGCAAAAGTCCCTTGTACACGTCATGCACCAGTGTGCGCAGCGGATCGGCAAAAGCACCCTTCATCTCGTTGAAGACCACGCCCCGGAACTGCGGCTCTTCTGCCACATCCTCCAGATGCAGCCGCCAGCCCTCCTGGGCAAAGGTTGTGGGCGCGAGCAACGGGTGCAGGGTCACGTCGCAGTACACGTCCATGATGCTGAAATACTCGTGCAGGTTGCGGGTGGCAAAGGGATAGTAGGTGGTATCCGGGCCGGTCATGGCGTTCAGAAAGGTGAGCAGACCACCCTTGTGGATCTCGCCGAACACGTCCCGCACCGGGTACTTGTGTGAACCCATGAGCACGGAATGTTCGAGGATGTGCGCCACGCCTGTGGAATCCGCAGGCACGGTACGGAAAGAGATGCAAAAGGTCTTGTTGGGATCGCTGTTCTTGATGGCCAAAGCCTGACAACCCAGGATCTCATGGACAAAGAGGAAGACTTCAGAATGGATCTCGTCCAGATGCTCCCGGCGTTCCAGCCGGAAGCCGTTGCAGTGTGCGCCTGTGCGCAAATCGGCAATGTGCATGGCAAAATCAGAAAGTTTTGTGGGAATCCAGCAGCAGGGTGACTGGTCCCTCGTTGACCAGGTCCACCTGCATCATGGCTTGAAAAACCCCGCTTTCCGTGGGCACCTGCTCACGGCACAGGGCAAGAAAGGTTTCGTACAGGGACTGCGCCTGATCTGGCGGCGCAGCCTCGTGCCAGGAGGGACGGCGTCCCTTGCGGCAGTCACCCAAAAGCGTGAACTGGGACACCACCAGAAGGGACCCGTTCACCTCCAGAAGCGAGCGGTTCATCAGGCCCTCGCTGTCCTCAAAGATGCGCAGATTCAGAATTTTGTCCGTAAGCCAGCGAGCATCCTCTTCGCTGTCGCCCTGCTGCACGCCCAGAAGTACCAGCAGGCCAGTGGCAATTGCGCCGACCGTCCTGTCCTCAACCCGTACCTGGGCCTGACTCACCCTTTGCACCACAGCCCGCATGATCAGTCCTCCTCATTCTCCTGTTCCGCACAAGCGCCCAACGCGCCGGAAAGATAGCGGATCAGGCTGACAGCGGCAAGGGCTGCGGTTTCCGCCCGGAGTACCTGCGCTCCCAGGGAAAAGGCGGTAAAGTCCTGCGCTACCAGATGCGCTACCTCATCCGCGTGCAAGCCGCCCTCTGGCCCGACAATCAGGCAGATGGGGCCACTGTCCGCGCCCAGACGCACCAGCGGGAGTCCCTGTTTTTTTTCTCCCTCCCAGGCGACCAGCCGGGTAGCAGCCCAGGAAAAGTCAGCTTCAGCCAGCGCCTGCACTGCCTCGATCCGCATGGGCACGGCGCGTCGGCACTGCTTGCAGGACTCGATCAGGATGCGCTGCCAGCGGGCAAGGGCCGCCTCACTGCCTTCGCGTTTTTCGCAAAACCGCGTGACCAGAGGAACCAGCGCGGATGCGCCCAGTTCATTGGCCTTTTGCACGACCAGATCCATTTTTTTTCCCTTGAGCAGGGCCTGAACCAACACGAGCCGGGGAAAGGCTTCGGGTTCTTCCCGGCGTGCAGCCAGCACCTGCGCGGTCACGCGGTCTGGCGCAAGCTCTGCCAGCTGTGCCTGCACGATGCAGCCTGTGCCGTCAAAAAATTCCACCACCTCGCCACTTTGCAGGCGCAAAACCTGCGCCAGATGGCGGGCCTCTTGGCCGGAAAGCGTCAGAAACCGTGCGCTCGCCGCCTGTATATCCAGACTGGAAAGATAAAAACGCCGCATGATATTCCTGAAGAAACGAACACGCGCCCTGCGCCTGATAGTGCGGAATGGGCTGGAATCTGTTGACGAAAGCTGGCGAACAGGATAAACAGTGGCACAGCTTGCCATGCAGGCAGGCTTCCGTCAAGATGGATCGGGGCGTAGCGCAGCCTGGTTAGCGCGCCTGCCTTGGGAGCAGGAGGTCGGAGGTTCGAATCCTCTCGCCCCGACCAATAAAATTAACGACTTGGCCCGGCCGGAATCCCCCCC
>CAMNHX010000268.1 GCA_946539945.1 uncultured Desulfobulbus sp.
TTCAGTGCGATAGCACGGTAAAAGTCTAAAAAATGAAAACGGAAACGCTCTAAAATACTGAATACTGCGCCCCAAAAAGCAAGGCAAATCTGGCAGGATGAACGGATTTTTACCGGGTTGCGCATCTCTCCCCATCCTTCAGGCAGGGGAGGAGGTCACTTGCCCAAGGGCAGCAACTTCAGGTGTTCTGACGGGATGATGTCCCGGCAGACCTGCTTCTGGCCCAGTGCGTCCACTCCCCGGCTGCGCACCGTTTTCAGGTGTTTTTCCACCTTGGCGATGTTTTCCCGCATATGGCGGCTCAAGGTGTCGTCCGCGCTGTACTCCTGCCGGAACTGATCCATGATGCGCACCTGTTCGGAGGGGTTGACGCCGCTCACCCGGCCCAGCGTGCTTTTGTAATAGTTGGCCGCTGTCAGGAGCAGTTGATAGTACTCGTCCAGCTGCTCCTGAAAGAGTTGCCTGGCCTTGGTGGTGTCCTTGTCCCTGTTTTTGGCCAGATAGTCCTGCATCTTGCCGTGCAGGTAAAAGTAGCGGAAGGCAAAGCCCCGAAGGGTCTCTGCCTGATAGAGCAGGGCACGGGCGGTGTTTTCCTGCGCAGCCACGCGCTGGCGCTCCTGCGCACTCTGTCGGTCAGCCAGCATGGCGCGAATCTTGTGCAGGTTGGCCTGCATCTCCGGTTCAGCGCTTGCAGCCAGCCGGTCCAGTTCGGAGATCGGATCGCCCTGCGTGTTCACAGCCGCCGGAGTCTGGGGTGTTTTCCCGGTTTTGCCCTTTCCTTTTTCCGCCTGCTCCTGCCCGGCCTGCTGCTCTGCAAGCCTGCCCTCGTCTTCCCGCTTCAGCGCATCCAACCGCTGGCTGCTGGCAACGTTGATCCCGGAAAGCGCCACCCGGAAGCCCAGATCGTTGGGTTTGCTTTCACCCTGGGCCGTGTAGAGCGGCACTTCGTCGCGCCAGCCCGGCAGGACCGCATCCGCCCGGCTGTGATAGCTGCCGCCCTTGCAGAGGACTCCGCCAGAAGCGCCGTGCAGGCGCTGATAGACCTCGCCGTTTTCGCGCATATCCGAAACCGAGAGCCGGAAAAAGCCGTCCACCATCTCCTTCAGGTTGCCCACTGTGTCGTAGAGTCCCAGGGGGTTCGGCTTGCGCGATCCAATGGCCAAAGGCTCATGGACCGGTGTGTCAGTTGTGAAAACGCCAAAGTCTTCCAGCCGGTTTTCGCCCAAGGGAAAGATGTCGTTGTTGTCCCGGTCCTCTTCCCGCACCTTGCTGCCACCCCGGGCCGCAAATTCCCACTCCTCCTCCGTGGGCAGGCGCAGAAAACCGATATTGACCGGGTTGTCCGCAAAGTGGGGCAAGCGGGGCGCGTGATTCTGCACCAGCCAGGCATTGTACTTCTGCAAAAAACTCTGGACCTCAAACCAGGACACCCCGCCCTTGGGCAGATCCCCGCCAGGCATGGGCTGGTCCGGACAGGTCCCGTTCATGACTGCCTCCCACTGGTAGCGGCTCACCTCGTACTTGCCGAGAAAGTAAAAGGTGTAACCGTGCAGCGTACCTGCCTCCAGCAGCGGCAACCAGTCAGGCGGCAGATCCTTGGCTGTGAAGGGTGCGGCAATATGGCCTTCAAAGCGGCGCTCGTAGAGCTGGCGGCCCTCGCCCGTGTTGCCGATGCCCATGACAAAACGGCGGTCATAGGCCAGACCACCGGGCACTGCCACAGGACGCAGGATCATGGACAGCCCGCAAGGCATGGGCAGGACAATGTCGCGGTTTGCGTCCGGTTTCGGGTTGGATGCCTGTGCTGGCGTGGCGTCCGCATTCTTCTTTTCAATGGCTGCCTGACCAGCCTGCGGGGTCAGGGCCAGAGTCAGGATCAACAGGCCAGCCAGAACCAGTCTGGCAAGCCCCTGTCCTCCTTGATGCGCTCTTTGCATGATTCTGCTCCTTCAGAGTTGTCTTGGGCTTTTCTCCACAGCCAGCACCAGCCGGAAGCCGATAAAGTTGTCGTGAAAGTCGGGCGCAAAGGAAAAGCGACGCCCGGAACGCGCCTTTTCCTCGCCGTCAATCCAACTGCCGCCCCGGAAACCCCGTGTTGCGCCGCTCTCCGGCCCCTGCGGATCGCGTACCGGAGAACGACTGTAGTAATCCTGCGCGTACCAGTCCTGAACCCACTCGTACACGTTGCCATGCACGTCAAAGAGTCCCCAGGCATTGGCCCGCTTCTGACCAACCGGGTGAGTGCTGCCGCCAGCGTTGTCCCGGAACCAGCCGTAGCGCCTCATGCTGCTGCCTGTATCGCCAAAAGACCAGAGTGTCTGCGAACCCGCTCGCGCTGCATACTCCCACTCTGCCTCTGTGGGCAGACGGTAGCGCCAGGTTCGCTCCCTCTCGTTCAGGCGGCTGATGAAGCGCTGCACCTCTTCCCAACTCACGTTTTCCACCGGGTTGCCCGGCCCCTTGAAGTAACTGGGATTCTTGCCCATCACTGCCTGCCACTGGTTCTGCGTGACCGGGTGTATGCCCATGTAAAAAGGCTGGCTGATCCGTACCGTGTGCTGCGGCTGTTCATCAGGTCTGCCCGCGTTGGCAGCGGTTCCCATCAGAAAGGCTCCTGCTGGAATCAGGACAAAGTGCATCCCCAGATTGTTGATGCAGGTGGTATCCAGAATGCTTGCCTTGGGCTTCGGGGCGGACTGCGGTGCAGTTCGGGATTGGGGTTGAGGGCGCGGTTCCGGTTTTGACCCTGTCGCTGTTTCCTCTCTGGTTGACGGGGCAGGGCGGGACACTGCTTCTGGCTCTGTACTTTGCCGCTTACGTAAAACAGACCAGCTCAAACCTGCCCCGGCGAAAAAGGCCAGCGCAAAAATGACCAAGGTCTGCGGCAGGGCGGGCAGGGAGAACTGGCGATCAAACTCATCGCCTGCCTGTACCTGGGTCAGGGCGTGCAGGCGCTGGGCACTGGGCACGGCAATGCCGGACAAGGCCACCCGGAAGCCCATGTCCGAGGGCCGGTGTTCGCCGTTTGCCGTGTAGCGCGGCGCCTCTTCCCGCCAGCCGGGAAAAACCTCTTCCTCGCTCTTGCTCCTGAAACTGCCGCCCTTGCACAGGGACCCGCCTGCTGCGCCACCGCGTCGCCCTGCCACGGAGAGCCGGAAAAAGCCGTCCACAATCTCCTTGACATTGCCCACTGTGTCGTACAGCCCCAGAGGATTGGGGCGACGGGACCCAATCGGTTCAGGCTCGTGTACCGGCATTCCGCCAGCAGAGGAAAAGACGCCGTAGTCCTGCAGGCTGTGTTCTCCCAAGGGAAAGATGTCCTTCTCGCGCTCTGCTGCCGAGACCTGGACCCCGCCCCTGGCTGCAAACTCCCACTCCTCCCTCCAAAGTGGAGATTGCAAAAGCGGAGAGCAAAGATGCTTTCACTACTTATTGCCATCGTTACAACTTGACGGCAGAGGAGTCCGAAATTTTGATGGAAATCTTGAAAGGACAAAATGCCGAAGAAATTGCCGAAGCGCAATTCATCACTAAACGCACAGTCCGCTTCCATATCAGCAACCTTCTGCACAAAA
>CAMNHX010000269.1 GCA_946539945.1 uncultured Desulfobulbus sp.
TAACATTCTGATTTTATTGTAAAAATTGTACCAAGCTTATTTGCGGATAAGCCCTAAGTTTCAAGTAAACAGTTCAAGCCCCGTCTTGCCAGCGCAGGAAAACTCCACCTGCACCGCCACCTTGCCTGCCACCCGCACTGAACCTTTCATCAGCCAGGCAGAGGCCATGCGTTCCGTGAGTTCCACCCGGATTTCCAGAACATCGCCCGGATGAACCTCTCGCTTGAACTTCGCGCCAAAGATGCGGGTCAAAACCGGAACCGCCATTTCCGAAGCGCCTGTCCCGCTTTCAGCCCGCAGCCGCTCCGACAAAAGCAAGGCCCCGGCCTGAAAGACCGCCTCGCAGAGCAAAACCCCAGGCATCAGGGGATGACCGGGGTAGTGACCGGCAAAGAGCGGCAAGTCTTCCGGGATGCGCTTTTCCGCCGTGAGGTTGTTTTCCTCCAGAACCAGGACCCGGTCCAGCCAGAGAAAGGGCGGACGATGGGGAATGCGCTCCTCTATAAAGGATTGATCCATGGTTTCAGTTTGATTTGCCATTTGCTTCTTCCTGCAACATGTTCAGAATTTCTTCCCGTTCCTCAACAATATCCGCCAGAGACTCCCGGAAGACCGGTTGCCTCATTTCCTGCATGGGATAGGCGATCATGGTTGTTGCCTCCGTTTCAGGTTTCGTCCGCTGGGGCTGCCAGATACACCAAGGGATAGAGCCGCCCCTCGCGGTCGCGCTCCGAGCGACCGACCACGACAAAGCCCCGGCTCTGGTAAAAGGCCAATGCCTTCGGGTTCTGTTCGTTCACGTCAACCGTAAGCCTTTCACGTCCGTCTGCCAAGTCGCGGACATGACACAAAAGCGCTGTGCCCACGCCATGCCCGAAAAAGTCCGGGGCTACGAAGAGCATCTCGATATGGCGACCGCCGGGAACGGGGTTCGCGCCGAGAAAACCTGCGCTCCGCCCCGCCTCTTCGGCCAGCCACAGTTCCTCCACTCCGGGCAGATAGACGGTAGCGAGCCGCAGGTATATCTCCTCTAGGTCGCCCGGGGCGAGGAAATCGTGGGTGGCGAGTACACTTGCCCGCCAAAGCGCGACCAAGGCTGGGTAGTCGCAGGGGGCGGCGCGGCGGATGTGCAGCATGGAGCGAGTCATGGGTATTGCGATGATTTAGGTTCACCCGCTGGGCACGGATACAGCGGACAGGGATTTTTTGAGCCTTTTTCTCAAATCACAGTCCCCCAGTAATCTCCAGGACCGCGCCGTTGATGTAGGCGGCGTTTTTGCCTGCCAGAAAGAGCACTGCATCAGCCACCTCTTCGGGTTTGCCGAAGCGCCCGGCAGGAACCAGCTTCTTGTACGCCGCGAGCTGCTCTTCCGGCAGACCGGCAATGAAGTCAGTGTCAATGAAACCGGGTGAGACGCAGTTCACCGTGATGCGGCGCTTGGCCACCTCCTTGGACAAGGACTTCATCAGACCCACCTGCCCGGCTTTGGAGGCCGCGTAGTTGGCCTGCCCGGCAAAACCCAGATGCCCCATGGGCGAGGTGATGAAGATGATGCGGCCATATTTCTGCTTGAGCATGAGCGGCAGGGCAGCCTTGCTCATGTGAAAGCAACCGGACAGGTTCACGTCCAAAACCCGCTGCCAGTCCTCCGGTTTGAGCATGGCCGTGACCGCGTCCCGCCGGATACCTGCGCAGTTGACCAGAATATCCAGGCTGTCCCAGTCTGTCTCAAGCTGGCTGAAAAAGGCGGAAACTGCTGGAAAATCAGCCACATCAAGCTGGGACAGGTGAAGCCGCCCACCTGCGCCCAGTTTGTCCGCCTCTTGCGCAAGCGCCTCTGCTGCAGCCTGATTGCCGCCAAACACGCCAAAAACCTGTGCGCCTTCTGCCAGAAGCGCCAGAGTTGTTGCCCGGCCAATGCCGCGTGTCGCGCCACTGACCACTGCTTTTGCGTCGGTAAAGGATGCCATGTCGTGCCCCCCCGATGGATGAAAAGGGTTTGCAGAGAAAAGGAAGAAAACGCTACACTTTTTCGTGCAGCCAGCCGTCCACATCGTTGGCCACGATCACCCCGTAATTGATGGCCCCCAGCCAGCCGCTCATGATGATGCCCACTGATCCGGTGTGAAAGAGACCGCCCACTTCCTTGAACAGCCCCCGCGAAATCTCCAGCCCCTCGAACTTGGTGCCAAAGGAACTGCCCTTTTCATGCAGGGTGTAGCGCTGAAAAGTGCGCGGTGTGGCGCTTTCAACCACGTCGATCTTGTCGCGCACACCGGGCAGGTAGCGTTCCAGATCAAGCAGACAGCGTTCCACCATTGCCTGCTTTTCTGCCGTGTAGGTAGCCTCGTCCATCTTGGCCCAGTCGTCAAAATTCGCGTTCATGGAGGCAACAATGGTGTAATCCGGTTCTGCCTCGGGCCGGGTTTTCGGATAGTAGAGGCTGAAAGTGCGGCTTTTGGTGTGCAGGTCGCGCAGGGCCTCGGAACTGAAAACCGGCTCGGTGGAGGTGAAGAGCAGATCGCCAATGTCCGGGATGCTCTCGCCCTTCTTGATGCCAAAATACACCTGACAACTGGAGTTGTTCACCCGAACCTGTGCAAAACGGGCAAGGAAGTCTTCCGGGAAATGCTCCAGTCCTGCCATGCGCACGGTGTTGGTGATACCCGAATTGGAGACCACTGCCCGGGTCGGGATGAACTCCTCTGGCCCACCTGAAGCTGGCTGGACCAGAACACCAGTCACACGTCCCTTTTCCACCACGATGCGCTCTGCCCGGGTGCGGGTGCGGATAACCACGCCCAGTTTTTCAAGTTCAGCCTTCATCAGGGCAATGAGTCGGTCTGTGCCGCCCTGGAAGGTAAAAACGCCCCGGTTCATGAAGTTTGAAAAGACAATGCCATAGGTAATGGCAGGCTCGTCCAGGGTGGACCCGTTGGCATAGCTGATGGGTTCCAGCAGCAGGCGGTGAATATCGCCCCGGCCCGGAAAGAAACGCTCAAAGAGGTCCCGGGTGCGCATGGACTGGTCGTCGTAAAAGTTCATGCCTTCAATGGTGGCAAAGAACTCGCACACCGTGCTTTCCGCCACGCCAAAGCGCTCCTGGATGATACGAATGAAGTCGTCCTTGCTGAAGGTGGTGGTGAGCGAAAACTGCGGGTTGTCAAAGACAATGTTCTTGAGCTGGACAATGGCGCTCTGGATGGTCTTGCCCCAGTACTTTTTGCAGGTTTTCACCATACCGTAGGGGAAGCCGTGCAGGGATACATCAAAAATATGACTGCCGCGTTTGAACCAGGCAGCCAGACCGCCCAGTTGGTGATGGTGTTCCAGAATCAGCACGCGGTGACCAGAGTCAGCCAGACGCTTGGCGCAGGTCAGGCCACCCAGACCAGAACCAATGACAAGGGCGTCAAACACGCCTTCAGTGGGGGAAGAAAGGGACATGACGATCAGATGGAATGGCTGCGGAACAAGCGCAGGCAGTGTTGAGAAGGGAAAGCTGTTTATACTATTGGCGGCTCGGCAAAGCGCCTGTGCGGCTGGTTGGCCCTGGCAAACAGCCTTTTTTGA
>CAMNHX010000270.1 GCA_946539945.1 uncultured Desulfobulbus sp.
CAGGCTGGCTTTTGGTCCTGGAGGCGGGGGGCATGGTTACAGGCATGGACGGTGCGCCCTATTCACCCTTTATCCCACACCTGCTGGCCAGCAACGGACGCCTGCACAAGGCGCTGCAGCCGCTCATGCTGCTCTAGCCTGACCCGCCTCCCTGCCTGTTCCAGCGCTTCTCGACAAGACCCCGGCATTCCGGTACAATGCTAGGGTTTTTGCGGCCTGTGGCCGCCCGCATCTTTTGCCAGTAAGCATCCATGTACACGCCACATCCCCTGTCTGAACACCTGCCGCCGCCCTGGAACTTCATCTTGCCCTATGCCGCCAACCTCTTTGCCTGGGGCGTGCTCATCGGGCTGATTTACCTGTTGCGCTCCTTCTTTCTCCTGATCTTTCTGACCTTTGTCTTTGCCTACCTGCAGGTGAGCGTGGGCCAGCGGCTGGAACCTGTGCTGCCTGGGCGCATCCTGCGGGTAGTGGTAGTGGCCCTGACCTTTATTCTGGTACTGACAGCAGCAGGACTCTTTCTAGCGCCCAAGGTCAAAGCCCAGACTGAAATTTTTGTCAGCCAGTTCGGGGTGTACGTGAACCGGGTTGACGAGGAACTGTACCGGCTGGCTGCAAAATACCCGGTCCTGAAAGAGATCATGCCTTTGCTCTCTACAGATCAGGATGAGGGCGAGAAGGTCAAACTCCCGGAACTGCTCCCCTCTCGTGAAATGAAGCGGGAAGGAAACCTGCCCTTCCCGATCAGGACGCCTCAACCGCCCTCCATGCAGCCCCATCCCCCGGAAGCGCCGCAACGCAAGGGGCTTCGGGATTCCCCCACTGCCGTGCTTTTACAGCAGCTCTTCGGGCTAGGCGAACTGGGCGCTGACCGCAATCTGAATCACCTCATCGATACCTTGAGCGATGTGGGCGGCAGGGTTTTGACCTTTACCACCAACTTTCTGCTCTCCCTGCTCTTTTCCTTCCTGATAGTGCTGGATATGCCGGTTCTGCGCCAGCACGTGCGCGGATTGGCCCATACGAGACTCCGCTTCATCTATCTTGCAGTGGCAGACAATATCCGGGAGTTTTCGCTGGTTCTGGGCCGGGCGCTGGAAGCCCAGGTGATCATTGCCATTGTCAACAGCGTACTCACTGCCATTGGCATCACGGTTCTGGGACTGGGGGCCAATGTGGCCTTTCTCTCGGTGATCGTGTTCTGCTTCAGCTTCTTTCCTGTGGTGGGCGTGTTCATCAGCTCCATTCCCATCTGTCTGGTAGCTCTGCAATCGCAGGGCCTGCACACCATGCTGCTGGCCATTGTGCTGATTGTCGTGATTCACCTGATTGAGGGCTATATCCTCAATCCGCGTGTCTATGGCTCGTATATGCGCATCAACTCGGTGATCACGCTGATTATCCTCACCCTGGCAGGCAAGTTGGTTGGTTTCTGGGGCCTGCTTTTGGGCGTGCCGGTCTGCACCTATATTTTCGGCTATGCCATCAGGCTGGATCGTTCTCCTGCAAGATCGGAGAGAAAGAAACAGGGCAAGGCATCCTCTGACAAGGCTGACGAACCTGCCGCACAGGCAGACCAAACAGAGAAAACAGAGAAAAACCCGGAAGAAGCCGTCTCCGAAGAATCCCCTCAAGCCCGGTCTGCGGACTGATGCAGGACCGGTTTTCAGGAAAATGCAGATGAATCCACAGGAATACGACGAATCCAAGATCAAGACCTTAAGCTCCCTGGAGCATATCAGGAAGCGGCCTGGTATGTACATTGGCCGTCTGGGCGACGGCAGCCACGCGGACGACGGCATCTATGTCCTGTTGAAGGAGGTGCTGGACAATGCGGTGGACGAGTACATCATGGGCTTTGGCAAGCGCATTGAGGTAGCGATTGACGAGGCAGGCCAGTGTACGGTCCGGGACTTTGGCCGGGGCATTCCGCTGGGAAAGGTTGTGGATTGCGTGTCAACCATCAACACCGGCGCCAAGTACAATACCGAGGTCTTCCAGTTTTCCGTGGGCCTGAACGGTGTGGGAACCAAGGCAGTGAACGCGCTTTCCGAGCGCTTTGTGGTGACTGCCTTCCGAGAGGGACGCTTCCGCCGCGCTGAATTTGCCCGGGGCGAGCTGCTGCGGGACGAGGAAGGTGAGGTTGACGAGAAAAACGGCACGCTGGTCAGCTTTTTGCCAGACGCCGGGTTGTTTCCAGGCTTTGCCTTTGATCCGCACATGGTGGAAGAGCGGCTCTGGCGCTACGCCTATCTGAATGCCGGACTTTGCCTGCACTGGAATGGACGACAGTTTCTGTCCAAACAGGGGCTTCTGGACCTGTTAGGCCGGGAATTGCAGGAAGAGCCTCTGTATCCGCCCCTGCACGTAGCCGACAAAACCCTGGAGTTTGCCTTTACCCATAACGATGACTACGGGGAAAGTTACTTTTCCTTTGTCAATGGAACCTATACCAGCGAGGGGGGAACCCATCTGTCCGCCTTTCGGGAGGGTATCCTGAAGGCAGTCAACGAGTTCACTGGCAAGAAGTTCAACGGACCAGACGTGCGTGACGGTATTATTGGCATTCTTTCGGTCAAGGTGCAAGAGCCAGTCTTTGAGTCGCAGACCAAGAACAAGCTGGGCAATACCGAGATCCGGACTCCGCTGATGCAGGCAGTAAAGGATGCAGTGGTTACACATCTGTACAAGTTCCCTGACATGGCTGCTGTTCTGGTTGAAAAGGTGCAGCGCAACGAAAAGCTGCGCAGGGAGTTGCAGTCTGTCCGCAAGGAGGCCAAGGTCCGCGCCAAAAAGATAGCCCTCAACATTCCGCAACTGAAAGACTGCAAGTACCATCCGGCTGCAGGCAAGCCGTCCCGGGAAGGTCGGGAGAATATGCTCTTCATTACTGAAGGGCAATCTGCGGCAGGGTCCATTGTCAGCGCCCGGGACCCTATGGTGCAGGCCGTCTTCAGCCTGCGCGGCAAGCCGCTGAACGTCCTGGGCCAGAAGCTGGACGTTCTGTACAAGAACGAGGAAATGTACGCGCTCATGCAGTCCCTGGACATTGAAGAGTCCATTGAGAACCTGCGCTTTGACAAGGTGATTGTGGCTACAGATGCGGATGTGGACGGTCTGCACATCCGCAACCTGATGCTGACCTTTTTCCTGCAATACTTTGAGCAACTGGTCCTGCAGGGCAAGGTGTATATTCTGGAAACCCCGATCTTCCGGGTACGCAACAAGGAAAAGACCCTGTACTGCTATTCAGAGGCGGAAATGGAAGCAGCAGTCAAGAGCCTGAACGCCAAAGGACGGGGTGACAAGGGTATTGAAACCACGCGCTTCAAGGGACTGGGCGAGATTTCGCCGCCAGAGTTCAAGAAGTTCATTGGCCCGGATATGCGGCTCAAGCCTGTGCAGGTGGATTCCTTGAGCGAAGTGGGCCGGGTACTGAAGTTCTACATGGGCAAGAACACGCCGGAACGCAAGCAGTACATCATGGACCATCTGCTGGCTGATCCGGTCTTTTGAACTCTCCTGCGGCCATCCTGTAGAGTTTTGGCGCTCAAAACAAGTGGTGACAGCC
>CAMNHX010000271.1 GCA_946539945.1 uncultured Desulfobulbus sp.
TCAATCCTGAACATGACCTGCATCCGAAGCAGTTTGCCGCCTTCCTGAACCCGGCCACAGAGACCCTGTACGGCGGCGCAGCAGGATCAGGCAAGAGCTTTCTGATTCGCTATCTGGCTCTCTGGACGGCCTTCCACGCGCCCGGCGTGCAGGTCTATCTGTTCCGCCGGACCTACCCCGACTTGCGCCTCAACCACATGGAGGGGCCGACTTCCTTCCCGGCCCTGCTTGCGCCCTTCGTCGCCTCCGGGCATTGCGCCTTCAACGAGCAGAAAGGGTCAATCAGCTTCTGGAACGGCAGCCGCATCTTCCTCTGCCACTGCCAGTATGAGAAGAACGTGATGAACTATCAAGGCGCGGAAATCCACCTGCTGCTGGTGGATGAACTGACGCACTTCTCGGAGAAGATGTATCGTTTTCTGCGCGGACGCTGCCGCCTGGGTTCCTGGCGTCCGCCGGACCAGCTGGCACGGTGCTTCCCCAAAATCTTCTGCGGCAGCAATCCGGGCGGGATCGGGCACAACTGGGTCAAGGAAACGTTTGTGACCGCCGCAGAGGCGGGCAAGGGGTGGCAGACGCCCCGGCAGGAGGGCGGTATGTTGCGCTGCTTTGTACCGGCCAGACTGTCGGACAATCCGACAATGCTGCTCTACGACCCGGACTACGCGGATCGGCTGTCTGCGCTGGGTGATCCGGCACTGGTCAAGGCCATGCTAGAAGGGAACTGGGATATTGTGTCAGGCGGGGCGCTGGATGATGTGTGGCAGCCAGACCGGCAGATTGTGCAAGCCTTCAAGGTTCCCTCGAACTGGCAGGTGGACAGGTCCTTTGACTGGGGTTCTTCCGCGCCCTTCTCGGTAGGGTGGTGGGCGGTATCCAACGGCGAGGAGGTGCGGCTGGCAGACGGCACTTTCCGTTCCTTTCCGCCCGGCAGTTTGTTTCGGATTGCCGAATGGTACGGCTGGAACGGCAAGCCCAATGAGGGCTGCAAGATGACTGCCGGGCAGGTGGCCCAGGGCATTCTGGAGCGGGAACAGCAGCACAGCAGTCTCAAGGGTTTGCGCGTGCGACCAGGGCCTGCGGATTCTGCCATCTTTGCCCATGACGGCGGCCACTGCATTGCTGATGATATGGCACGGCACGGGGTGCGCTGGACAGCCGCAAACAAGGGCGCAGGCAGCCGGGTTTCCGGGCTGGAGCGGGTGCGGGCCATGTTGCGGGCTTCGGGTGAGATTCGCCCGGAACAGCCGGGCTTGTATGCCTTTTCGCATTGTCTGCACTATGTGCGAACCTTGCCGGTCTTGCCTCGATCGGCAACGAATCTTGAAGACGTGGACAGCTGCGCGGAAGACCACGTGTACGACGAGACGCGCTACCGCTGCTCCACACCCACCCACAAAATGACCATCATGGAAGTGTGATCGTGAAGAAACATCGCTGCTGTGTGTGTGGAAATCTCCAGCTGACCAAGAACGAAATCGGTCTTACCAAAAAATTGATTGATATGAAAACGACTACTTTTTATTGCATGGACTGCCTTGCCGATTTTTTGGAAGTTGATGCAGACTTCCTTCTGGAACGAATCAAGGAGTATAAGGAACAGGGCTATCAACTGTTTTAGAATGGTTTTGTTGTCGTTCTTCATGTCATGATAATGAGTGAAGCAACGAAAGGAATAAAAGACAAAACAGAACCATCCCAACTCCCAACCCGCAACTCCCAACTCGCAATTCCTCACATGATTACTCCAACGACCACTGTACTCCCCCTCGGCCTGTCCGACAACGACATCGCAAGCCCTTTGCCTGCCTATGCCCGCTACATGGAAGACCTGCGCCTGGTCCGTGACCTGCATCGCGGCACCGCAGGCATGAGGGAGGCGGGAAGGCGCTACCTGCCCCAAGAAGAAGGCGAGAGCAACAAATCTTACCAGGCCAGGTTGACCCTTTCCGTGCTGTCCAACTACTACAAGCGCACCTTGGAGAAGCTGGTCGGGCAGGTCTTTTCCGAGGAGATAGAGCCGTCCAACGACTTGCCGGACGCAGTGTACGCCCTGCTCGACAACATTGATCTGGAGGGCAACAGTCTGTCGGCTTTCATGCACCAGGTCTTTTACACAGCCATCCACAAGGGCCTGTGTCATGTGATGGTGGAGTATCCGCAGGTCCAGGGCAGGACGCGAGCGGATCACCTGCGGGCCGGAGCGCGGCCTTACTGGACACTGATCGATCCTGAATGCGTCATTGGTTGGCGCTTTCAGGAGCAGGGCGGGCGCAAAGTCTTGACCCAGTTGCGCGTGCTGGAGACGGTCGAGGTGGAATCAGGCAAGTACGGCGTGGACACGATTCAGCGGCTGCGGCTGTACGAGCCGGGCCGCTGGAAAGTCTTTCAGCTGGACGACACGGGCAGTGACTGGCACGAGACTCTTGACCCGGAAACCGGGCAGGTCATGGAGGGCACGACCAGCCTGGACTTCATCCCCTTGGTAACGCTCATGCTGGGCGACAGGACCACTGATATGACGGCAATACCCTGCCTGCAAGGGTCGGCGGAATTGAACTGCCAGCACTGGCAAAGCGCCAGCGATCAGCGGAATATCCTGCACTACGCCCGTATGATCACCTTCTTTGGCAAGTGCCTGGATGTGGACGAGGGTGGGCAGGTCATCTTCGGGGCCAATCGGTTGATCCATACCACTTCGCCAGATGGTGATCTGCGGGTGGTGGAGCATACTGGCGCAGGTATTGAAGCGGGTAGAAATGACCTGAAAGACTTGGAGTCCGCGATGGCCCTGTTCGGGCTTCAGCTTCTCCTGCCCAAAGTCTCCGGTCAAACCGCAACCCAGAACGCCATTGAGAAGGGCGAGGCAGATTCTGCGCTCCTGTCCTGGGTACGCAAGATGCAATCCTGCCTGCAGGCGCTGCTGTCCTATACCTGCGCCTGGCTGGGCATTGAGGCACAGGGCGCTCTGGTTCCCTACACCGGCTTTGCCGATTCCTTTGCCAGCACGGACACGCAGGTGCTGCTGGAGGGCTACAAGGCCGGACTTCTGCCGCGTGAGCTGGTGATCGGCGAACTCAAGGAGCGGGGCGTCATTGGCACGGATTACGACATGATCGAGGTGGCCCGGATGTTTGAGGAAGATGCACGATCCACTGCCATCATGCAGTCCGGTTTCGCTGGCACGCAAGGTGCTGCACCGATAGGAGCAGAAGAAAAGGATACTGGCGTCCAATGACCAACAAACAGCTTTCCGCCCTCTTCGCTGCCCAGACACTGGCCCAACTGTACAAGCTGGACAGCTACACGCAGGAGGAACTGGTCCAGATCCACACAGCCCTGAACCTGGCCCAGACCCGCATCCTGCGGGACTGGAAGGGCGCAGCCTCAACAGCCTGGACCCGTACCCGTGCCCTTGACATGGTTGACGAGGCCAGGTCCATCATGGACGCCATCAAGCCCAAGGTTGCGGGTTCGCTGGCTACACGTTTGGGCGGTATTTCCGAGGAGTGCAGTAAAGTCTATTCAGAGATGCTGTCCATTGGCGGCAAGGCAAGGGGCG
>CAMNHX010000272.1 GCA_946539945.1 uncultured Desulfobulbus sp.
CTGCCCTTCGCATCCCTGATATGCACGTCTGCGCCCGCGTCCAAGAGCGCCTGCAGCAGGAGCAGGTCCAATTCTACCTTCAGGGAGTAACCTGTCCGTTTGCGCAAGAACTCTCTGCAATGTACAGTCTGCACATCCACACCGGTCGCCCGCTGGAACCGCACTCCAGCCCGGTTGTTCCTGTTGACCACCAAATGCGGGGATCTCTCACTGTTGCCGTCTGTCCGCTTCATCTTCGCACCAGCGACAAGAAGAGCCTGATCCAGAGGCGTCTCTTCCCTGTTCACTGCCTCTATCAGCGGTATCCGACCATCCCCACTTGCGGTATCAGCATTTGCGCCAGCAGCGAGAAGAGCCTTAACCACGGTCAGATGTCCTGCTTCCACAGCCTCCATGAGAACGGTGACACCGTCGCTGTTCTGAACGTTGACCTCTGCGCCTGCTGCCAACAGAGCCTGAACCACAGCCAGCTTGCCTGTTTTCACGGCCTCCATGAGGGCGCTGACACCGTCGTTGTTCTGGACGTTGATCTCCGCGCCAGCAGCCAGCAGAGCCTGGGTCATGGAAAGACTGCCGCGCCACGCTGCCAACAGCAATGCCCCTGTGCCGTCCTTTTGCCGGGCCTTTGCATCCGCGCCTGCTGCCAGAAGCGTGTCCACAAGCTGGGAGTGGCCATTTTCCACTGCCCACATCAGCGCTGTCCAGCCTTGAAACCCTTCCTGGGCGTTGACCTCTGCGCCAGCAGCCAGCAAGGTTTTTGCAATATCGTGGCAACCGTAGCGTGCGGCCCACATGAGTGCTGTTCTGCCATGCACTCCCTTGGCATTCACCTCCGCGCCCGCTGCCAGCAGGGCCTGTGTCACGCTGGGAGTCGTGTCAGAGCGTGCGGCCTTCATAAGCACTGTATCGCCGTTTTCATCCCAGCCCATCATGTTCGCGCCAGCAGCCAGAAGCGCCTGGACTGCGGCAAAGTTATCCTGCTCCACAGCTGCCATGAGAGCGGTTACACCATCTCCTGCCCTGGCATTCACGTTGACCCCAAAGGACAGGGCCTGCCGGATTTCTGCCGCAGTGCCGGTGTCGCACAAATCGACAAACTCAATGTCTGCAGGGGCAGCCTGGGGGCAGTCCTCTTCCCCGGACGCGCCCTGTTCCAGCAAGGCGATGATCTTTTGCTGCTCTGTCCTGCGTGCATCCCAGTCTGCAATGATATGCCGCCGCAAACCTTCCTGATGCGCCTTGCGGGCGTACCACAGCGCAGTGCGGTGTCTGTCGTCCTGACAAGCCTGGTCTGCGCCTGCCTCAAGCAGCAGGGCAACAACTTCAAAACGACCGTCACGGGCAGCCTGCATCAGCGCGGTCATACCGTGTTCGTTTGCGGCCTTGGGGTTTGCCCCGGCGGTCAATGCCTGTTCCACATCCGCTGCTGTGCCGGATGCGCACAGTCTAATAAAGTCCCGGTCTGCAAGGGTAAGTGGGGAGGAGGTGCGCTGGGTTCTGGAGTTCATGGCCTGTTTCTGTGCGGGTTGAAAGAGAATCAGACAAGTATCATGTTTGTAGAATACAAATAAATTCAAGGCTTCACAATTTCAAGCCGTGTTTATTGGAAACACCTCGTCTTTTTTGGCAAGGAAGACTCATGGGGACGCTTCCCGTCCCCGTCCTGTCCCATCTCGTTCGCTTGCAGAAGGCGGATGATTTTTTGCGCCTCTGCCTCGCGTGCGACGGGATCGGGTATGCTCTCCCATTGCAGACCTCGCCGGTCGTCCCCCAGGGAGTCATGGCTCCCTGCATCCTTGAGGGTTTGTCAGCTCCTGCCTGCAACAGCGCAACCAAGAACTCAAAACGATTCCCCCCTCAAGCTGTAAGAGGCTTCCTCTCCCGGCCCGCAAGGCCGTGAATTGAAACTTGTACTCCATTGGATTATAAAGCGCGAGCGTGAACACATCGCCCTTGCGGGGCTGTACCCGGAAACAACAGCATGGGCTGCAAACCCGTGGCATCCACCTTTCCCTTTCGCGGAACAGGAAAAAACAGAAAGGGAAAAGCCTTGGTCTTCGCCGTCCCGCAACAGCTTGCAAGCACGCCACACCCTGGCCCCGAACCATCCCTTCATGGAGCTGTCATGCCTCTCATCCACCTGTACCGCAAGATCAACGAGACCCTGTCTTTCTGCTTCAACATTGCCGCTTCGCGCCCGCTGGAAGCCCACGAAACCGAGCGCCTGCGCCTGATCCTGGCTGACGGCTTTCTGGCGGATTCGGTCAGCGAGACCCCCCCGGACACTGGTAAGCGCGTGGTGGAAATCGGGCCACGCCTGAACTTCGCCACTGCCTGGTCTGCCAATATGCTGTCCATCTGCCAGACTGTGGGGCTGGAGGCTGTCACTCGAGTGGAGCGGTCCCGGCGCTACGTCCTGCCAGAAGACGAAGACCCCAAGACCTTTGCCGCCTCCCGTCACGACCGCATGACTGAATGCGTGTATCCTGAACCCTTGGAAAGCTTTGACTCTGACCTCAAACCTGAAGAGGTGTACGAGGTTGACCTGATCGGCAAGGGCAAGGCCGCGCTGGACGCCATTCCGGGCCTGTCCATGGACGAGTGGGACAAGGACCTGTACTGCGACTATTTTGTCAAACACGCCCGCCGCAATCCTACCATCGTGGAGCTGATGGACCTGAACAACGCCAACTCCGAACATTCGCGGCACAGTTTTTTCCGAGGCTTGCAGGTGATTGACGGCAAGCCCTGCGCCAAATCGCTCTTTGAGGTGGTAAAAGGCACTCTGGCCGCCAACCCGAAGGGCAGTCTGGTGGCCTTCAAGGACAACTCCAGCGTCATTCAGGGTCGCGCTGTGCAGGCACTCACGCCCCTGCATCCGGGCGCTCCTTCTGCACTGGCGTTGGAAGAAAAGGACCTGCACCCCCTGCTGACTGCGGAAACCCACAACTTCCCGACTGGTGTCGCTCCCTTTCCCGGCGCAGAAACCGGCACTGGTGGCCGCATCCGCGACGTGCAGGGCACAGGTCGGGGCGCATCGGTCATGGCAGGAACCGCTGGCTACTGCGTGGCTGGTCTGCACATTCCGGGCTATGTCCTGCCTTGGGAGCAGCCCTTCCCCTGCCCCGACACCCTGGCCTCTGCCCTGAACATTGCCATTGAGTCCAGCAATGGCGCGTCAGACTATGGCAACAAGTTCGGTGAACCCCTGATTCAGGGCTTTGTGCGCAGCTTTGACCAGCGCTTGCAGGTGGAACAGGGAGAGGGCGAGCGTTGGGGCTTTCTGAAGCCCATCATGTTCACCGGTGGCATCGGTCAGATTGATGGACGCCACACGGAAAAAAGGCAGCCCCTCAAGGGAATGCGCATCGTGCAGATAGGCGGTCCTGCCTATCGCGTGGGCTTTGGCGGTGGTGCAGCCTCCAGCATGATGCAGGGCGACAACGAGTCTGGTCTTGACTTTGACGCGGTCCAGCGCGGCGACGCGGAGATGGAGCAGAAGATGAACCGCGTCATCCGCGCCTGCAACGAGATGGGCGGCAAGAGCCTG
>CAMNHX010000273.1 GCA_946539945.1 uncultured Desulfobulbus sp.
GAAGCATCTCCTGCCGCCTTCCCGGTATTCTCCATGACTGCTTTCACCGTGCTGGACTGGAGCACAGGAAAGCCTTCAGCGCTTCGCGCTTTCCTGCGAAGCGGGAAATTCGTAAAAAGACAAAACGGAAACGCTCCGAGCCCCAAGGAGTGAAGGGGAGAGAGAGTGCTGCTTTCTGTTGAACAGGTGTTGAAGCAGACAAGGACGCATAACCGCATTCCAGCTCCAGGATCAGGGGAACTTGAACCCATCTTTTTCCCTGTTCACTTTGCTCCAGCGGCAAGCAAGACCTGGCTCACACCCTGATAGCCTTTCTCCGCCGCAATCATCAGCGCTGTTTTGCCGTCTTTCTCCTTCACGTTCACGTCCGCGCCAGCGGCAAGAAGCGTCTGTGCGGCATCCGCATGACCGTACTCCACAGCGTGCATCAGCGCTGTTGAACCGTATCTGTCCTTTGCGTTCACGTCCGCGCCAGAGGCAAGAAGCGCCTGTATAGCTTCCGCACGACTGTACATTGCCGCACGCATCAAGGCTGTCCAGCCATCCGCATCCTGTGCGTTCACGTCTGCACCAGCAACCAGAAGCGCCCGCACCGTATGCGGTTCACCGTTTTCCGCTGCATACATCAAGGCTGTCCAGCCGTCTTTCCCCCTTGCACTTGCGTCCGCGCCAGCGGCAAGCAGACTCTGTACCACGTGCAGATTGCCGTTTTCCGCCGCCCGCATCAAGGCTGTCCAGCCGTATCTGTTCTCCGCGTTGACGTCCGCGCCAGAGGCAAGAAGCAGCCGCACGGTGTGAAGGTCGCCGTTTTCCGCTGCATACATCAAGGCTGTCCACCCTTCTGAACCTTTGGCATTCACGTCCGCGCCAAGGGCAAGCAGACGCTGTATCGCTGCCGTGCGCCCATACCTTGCCTCGTGCATCAGCGCAGTCCTGGCATCCTTGTTTTCAGTGTTCAGGTCTGTGTCCACAGTGCGCAGAACCTGGGCCACATCCCGATGGTTTGTTGTCACCGCATATTTCAGCGCTGTCCAGCCATACCTGTCCCGGATTTCCACCTTTGCTCCAGCGGCAAGAAGCGCCCGCACCACTGCCATTGCGCCTTTCTCCGCCGCATACATCAGTCCGGTCTGGCCATTGTTGTTGACCTCATTCACCTTCGCGCCAGCGGCAAGAAGCGCCTCCACCATCCGCGCATTGTCTTTCATTGCCGCATACATCAAGGCTGTCCAGCCATTTTCCCTGACAGCGTTGACATCCGCACCTGCGGCAAGAAGCTCCTGTACTACTGCCTCCTGACCGTTCACTACTGCAGACATCAAAGCCGTCCAGCCAGTCTTGTTTGCAGCGTTGACCTTTGCGCCAGCGGCAAGCAGCATCTGCACCACTGCCGCATGACCCTGCGCTGCCGCAGACATCAAGACTGTCCAGCCGTCATCCATTGCGAGGTGCAGGTTTGCGCCTGCCGCGAGCAGCTCCTGTACCACTTCCATACGCCCATACGCCGCCGCAGACATCAGGGCTGTCCAGCCATTCTTTTTTGCGGCGTTGACATCCACGCCAGCAGCAAGAAGCATCCGCACCGCTTCCACCTTACCGTTCTCCGCTGCACGCATCAGCGCCATCCTGCCGTCTTTTTCCCTTGCCAGAGCCTGGCGGAGTGCATCGTTCACACCGTGTTCCCCTGTTCTGTGTTGCAGCTGTTCTTGCGATGCAGACCCTTGCCGCAGAGGTTTTGATTTCTTGCTGCAAAACCCATGAGACAGCAGGGGAATTGAGTGCCTGGTGCAGGAGCTTCGCCTCCTCTCAAAAACCAAAACCCTCCATCTCCTGCTCCACTTCCCTGGTCTTTGGCAAGAGACGTGCTGTCCTGTGTGTCTCCAGACCCTGCACGTAAATGGCCCGGTCCGGTTCCACCGGACAGGCGTGTTCGCAGGCCCCGCAACCCACGCAGAGTTCCGGGTCCAATTCAGGAATGCTGAGCGCCTCCCCCCTGTCGCCGGTGTAAGGAACCATCTGCACAGCCAAAGTCGGACAGTGTTCGGCACAGGCCCCGCAACTCTGGTTTTTGGCAGTCACCACGCAGAGATCCCAGACAAAGCGCACCTGCCCGGTCTGGATGCTGTGCTTCTGTTCCAGCGAGAGCGGGGCAATCGCCCCAGTGGGACACACTTTGGAGCAGCGCAGACAGTCGTAATTGCAGTAACCCAGGGTAAAATCCAGACGCGGGATCAGAAAGTGCCGGATGCCGTACTCGTTCACCGAAGGCCGCAAAACCTGCGTTGGACAGATGGACACGCAGAGTTGGCAGCCTGTGCAGCGGCGGAGAAAGCGCTGTCTTGACTGCGAACCGGGCGGCGTCTGGGCGATGCGCCTGATGTCGCTCCTCCTGCCAGCCAGCGCCTTGTTCCCGGAAAGCGTGAACAATCCGGCGAGCAGGGCGGCATGGCTCTGGAAAAAACGGCGACGCACCGGGGCTTTGTCAGGTTCCGGCGCAGCAACGGCAGACAGGGAGCGCTTGCCGGGCAAGCGGTACTGCAAGGCTCCTGTGGCACAAACCGAAAGACAGCGGAAGCGGATCAGGCAACGGCTGGCATCCACTGTCCCGGAAGCGCTCTGAATGCAACCTGTTTTGCACAGGCGCTCGCACTTGCCACACTGCACACAACAAGAGGCATCCAGCCGCACTCGCCACAGGGCAAAGCGGCTCAGGCAGCCCAAAGCCGTACCCACCGGACAGAGATTCCCGCAATACTCCCGGCCTACCAAGAGTGCAAAGCCTGCGAAAAAGGCGAGGAGCGTCCAAGCACACAGCCAGGAGAGAGCGCTTTGATTGGCAGCCTGCAGTTCGGCAAAGGGCAGCGCGGTTCCAAGGCCCCGGAAGAGGTGTCCGGTCATAATGCCAAAGAGGCTATAGGGATCGAGGAGCGTGACCAGGATCGTGTTGCCGAAGAGGAGTGCCAGCGCGAACAGGACCAACAAGGCAAAACGCAAACCGTTTTCCGCTTGCCTGAACCGCCCGCGTCTCTGGAAGCCCAGTCGGGCGAAGACGTCCTGCAAGAGGCCCAAAGGGCAGATGAGGGAACAGTACACCCGGCCAAAGAGCAGAGTCAGAAACGCCAAGGCGGCAAGGGTCAGAACTGAACCAGACAACAGGGCAGGCACAAGCTGGAGACCCGGTAAAATTTGGACGCCCGGCACTGCCAGACCGGCAAAGAGCAGGCAGAAACCTAAAAAGAAGGCGGCTCCCAAAAGTCGCCGGACAAGCAGGAGGATGGAAAGGCACTTGAATTTCATCCGATATTCGGCGCGGAGACCCCGGCATTCATGCTGGGGAGGAAGCGCCCCTCCGTGTTGAGTGTTTTGAAGGTTTGTGACAAACAGGCTTTGCACGCGACAAGTTCTGAACCTTCGCAAGCGTCTTCAAGGCAACGGCTCCCCAAAAGCGCCAATACCAGCTTTGGCGGAAAGTCTCTGGCTCAAAAGACGCCTTATGCAAAACATCGTTTTTCTTGTCCGGTTTGTGGCAGGCT
>CAMNHX010000274.1 GCA_946539945.1 uncultured Desulfobulbus sp.
GTGGCTGGTACGGCTCCTGCGGGTATTTCATCCCAGAAGGGCAAAACTTCTAAAACGAAAACGGAAACGCTCTAGACAAACAGAGGATGCTGAATGGAATGGTGCATCGGGCGAAAAGCGTGACAGATAAAGAACTTTTGTCGGCAAGCTGTAGGGGCGCTTCGCAAAGCCCGGCAAGAAAGCGCAAAGGATAAAAAAAGAAACCCCTCCACTGGGCGGTGAAGGGGATTTACCGGGGAACCCGGAAGTATATCAAACACGATTGCATACTACCGGGTTTCTCCAAGAATGGCAAGCCTTTTTTAATTCATCATCCGCAGAGACCGTTTTTGCAAATTCAGAATCTGCTTTCTAATGTGTTCTGCGCCTGTGGTATTCCCTGCTGCTTCAATCTGATTCAACCGCTTGCGCAAACGCTTTACGCGCTTGTCTATCTCGTGCGTCCGGCGGTACAGCATATAATCATCACTCTGGAATACGCGCCTCTTCTCTTCCAGCGTTTCCGCATTCTTGAAGCGCATATTGGCAATTTCCGCCTTCTCCATTGCATCATGGTATCGGGTAGCAATTACCCTGTCACTCCAGCGTCCGGCCACTGTCCGCACAAAGGGCACTTTGCTTATATCAGTCTCATCCTGCATCAAGGTTGCGGGGAGATGCGCCACATTGCCGATGAACCTGCCAGCACTACCAAGGGCATTGTCCCAAAGCATCTCAAGCGTTTCCGGGGACACGTCAACCAGTCCGTCCTCATAAGTGTCCCCGCCTGTCCAGCGGTTCGCGGTCTCCGCAATGCCTTTCCACGCTGGCCCGGTACTCTTCCAAGCCCTTTGGCTATCCGGCTTCTGCGGCCCAAAGGGGTTCTGTTCCGGCATAAGCGGCTGTCCGCTCCAGGTCTTGTTTTCCGCCACATAAACCGCCGGGTCAACAAGTGTCGGCGCTATGGTCTGCAACACAGTGGCGCTATGCACCGGATTAAAACTGTTGGCAAAGCTACTCACCACCCGCATTGCGCCCTTGGCATGATCATACTTCCTGCCCGTGGCGCTCATATAGATGGAGTTTGCCAGTTCTGCACCAAAGTCATAGAGTGCCCCATAGCCATACGCTTTGGGAATCTTGATATACTCCCCATCCTGCCCAGGCAGCATGATGATGATGCTTCTTGTCCGCTCATACTCTGGAATCCCCAAAATGTAGGGTTCACCCGTATCATCATCACCGCCGCCAGCAAGGGCCAGCATCTGCAACATAAAGCCAAGCCCGGCAAGAGCGCCTGCAATCCTTCTTACCCGCTTGCTCTTTGCCATTGCCTGTCCCATGCGCACCGTGCCTTGCACACTGGCATTGAAGAACAGATACAGCGCGTTGATTTGTGGCCCCAGCTTCCCGTGTTGCGTGAAGTCAACAGTCAAGCCGCTTGCAACCCGTGCCGCCTTGTCCCTTGCCACTCCACGCTCCACCATTACCTTGTACGTGGCAAGCCTCAAGCAGTTTTCCACTGCCTTGTTGGCAGACTCAATGAAGTTCTTGACTCCCTCAAAACCCTTGCGCAGATTATGCCCCTCACCTGCCAGCATCATCTCTGTTTCAATGGTCTTGACTATCTCGTCAATTCCTTCATATCCCTGCATCCAGCCAACCTTGCCGCCGTGTGCGCCAAAGTCCTTGTACCAGTTACTCCACTCTTTGCCCTTGCCCTTGCCGCGTTCCGACTGCCAAATCCCGCGAAGCGCCTTGGGAATATCAGAAAGCACCTGCTTCTGCAGGCCGTCCATGTTTATGTCTTCCTGATTCAGATGCACAAAGGCGGTCTGCAAGTCTCTGGCAAAGTTGGAGACCACAAATTCCGGGGAATACATGGTATTCACAGCAGCCAGCCAGCGGGTAATTCTGTGCAGTCCCTTGGTAATCCCGCCCAGTTGCGCATCCGTCCCCTTGATTGAGTCAAGGAAACGCTCCATTGTCCTGCCTTCTGGCGTCCTTGAATCAACCGCAAAGCGCAGAAGATGCTTCTTGCCGTCAACCTTCACAAACACTCCATCAGGCGGTTCCTGTTGCGAAGGATACATGACAATGTTGCCTTCCCTGTCATGGGTAGGCTCTTTGGGAATTGATTCAACCGAAATGCCAGCATCCGGGTTTGCCAAAGCCCATTCGTACAGCACCTGCCCGGCAAGCAGCTTGTGCTTCCGGGAAATGGCAGTTTCATGTGCCTTCAGCACTTCTGGCAGAATGTTCACCACTTCCCTCATGGAACCCTTGGCAACCTTCAAGGGCTTGCCAGTTGGCCCGGTAATGCGGCCAGTTACTGGCCGGGTATCCATGAACCCGGCACGGTGCAGGGGCACATAATGCTGATAGCTGTTCAGCAGGTCATTGTACTCTTCATCGCTCAATTCCCCGCCTTCATGCAGCACGGCAAGCGTTGCCTTGGTAATGTCGCGAAGCTGACTGTGCGCATCCTGTAGCTTCTTGAACCTGCTGTCCTTGCGCCACTTGGCAACAATGCTTTGCGCTTCCTTGTCCGTCATTCCGGCAAAGCGCGGGCTTTCCTCATCCCAGCGTTCCTTGATCTTCTTGGTCCGTTCCAAGCGCTGCCCTGCCAAACGCTTCAGCTTCTGTTCGCGTTCCGTACCGTCCGGCATTGCAGCAATCGCCGCTTCCCGTGCCGGAATATCAGAGAAGGCATGGGCCAATATATTCAGATATTGCTGCTGCAAATACCCTGGCATTGTCACAAACTGCTTGACGGCTTCCCGCTTCTGTTCAATCAGTGCCTTGTACGGCGCGGCCTCTGCATCCGTCATCTGCTGCAAAACGCTGTCCAAAACCCGCTTGGCATTCACTTCCCGCATCCGCTGGTTTCGTTCCGGCGCGTGCAGGGCATGGGCATACTCTTCAAGGTCACTGGCCTTGAGCTTCGCCTTGGCAAGCCCCGCCAGCAAGGGCTTCACCATCTTTTCCCGGAACGCCTCGGACTCTGCCGCTGCCTTCTTGCCGCGCAAGCGCTCCACGGTAACAATGTCATGTTCTGCATCCTTGCCTGCTGCTGCCCAAACCCGCTCACGCGGATCGTTGGTGTCAAGGAAGTTATAGACAAAGCGTTCCCAGCGCTCCTGCCACTTTGGCCCAGCGCTGTTCAGAACGCGGTCAAGCAGACCGGTTCCGGCAATGGCACTGCCAGAAGGGCTTGCCTGAAAGAGAATGCCGGGGGTGTCGTCATCATCACCGCTTACTTGCGGTTGATTGCCTCGTAAAACCGGCCCGTTGCTATATCCCGGTCGATCAGTTTCTGAATTATCCTGTGCGCCTCGATATTGGCTTTCCTCAAGTCTTCTATCTCGGCTTCTGTCAGCCTCCTGCACCCTCCGCGCACGGTCTGCCTTTCCTTCTCCTGTGTCATAAAAACCTCCAAAAGTTGAGTATCCGGTTTGCACATCCCTTGCCGCGCCCTCTGTCAAGAGTGCATCAAACACACGGGTAATCTCTGGCGAAAGCCTGTCAGCAAGCGGCGAACCCT
>CAMNHX010000275.1 GCA_946539945.1 uncultured Desulfobulbus sp.
GTGACTTCACGCATGGAGAGGACAAGATCCAGCTGAAGCAATCCATCTTCGCCAAACTGACTGCGGGCACATTGAACGCGGCGAACTTTAAGGCCAGTACCAACGGTCTGGCCGGGGATAATAACGACTTCATCCTCTACAATACCCGGACCGGGGCCTTGCTCTACGATGCGGACGGCAACGGTAATGGAGCGGCCATCCAGTTTGCGACCCTGGCCACCAAGCCCCAGAACGTGGCAGCAAGCGACTTCATCGTAGTCGCATAAAGTCGTTTTCCCAAAAACAGGAAAAGCCCCGCAAAGACCCTTTGTCCGGGTCTTTGCGGGGCTTTTTTTGCTCAAAATCCGGCATATTTCCGGCACAGAGATACACCGGGAGTAACAGAACAGGCGTGCGGCTCGTCAACAGTCACCAGAAAGGGTTTGCCGTGCTCCTTGGCACGATCCGGGCACAGCGGGAAGAACAGGTCTGTCTGGAAGCCCCTTTGTGGGCAGGATTTTGACCTTTGCCGTGAGGCTGGCGCTGGCTTGTCCTCCTCCCCCGCCTGTCCGCGTTTTTTGCGGAAAAAATCAGCGGGAAGCGGTACTTTGGCAGAAAGCCCCGGACTTCTGTCCGCCCTGAACCGCAAGCAAGGAGGAACTATGGGCAAACGGGTGATCATCATCGGCGCAGTGGCTGCTGGTCCCAAGGCTGCCTGTCGCCTGAAGCGGCTGCAACCAGACTGGGATGTACTCATGCTGGATCAGGATGACCTGATTGCTTACGGTGGCTGCGGCATTCCCTATTACATTGGCGGCGACATTGCCGATGAAAGCGAACTGCGTGCCACCAGCTTTCAGATGGTGCGGGACAAGCGCTTCTTTGCAGCGGCCAAGGGTGTGTCAGTTCTCACCAGAACCCGGGCCATTGCCATTGACCGTGACCAGCAGACCGTGCGCGTCCAGGATCTGGATACCTTGCAGGAAGAAGAACTGCCCTACGACGCACTGCTTCTGGCCACGGGCGCTCAACCCATCCGGCTGCCCATTCCCGGCGCCAGGCTGGACGGGGTCTATACCATTTCCAACCTGCACAAGGCCATTGCCATCAAGGAGCGCTTGGCTGACGGCAAGGTTCGCAAGGCTGTAGTCATTGGCGGTGGGGCCATTGGCATTGAAATGGCCGAGGCACTCACCGGGCTTTGGAGCGTTGAAACCGCTCTCGTTGAGATGGAGCCGCGGCTCTTGCCCGGCATTGTGGATTCCCACTTTGCCGAGATGCTCAAGCACCATCTGGAAGAAAACAACGTGAAGGTCTATACCGGTGAATCAGCGTTGTCCATCCGGGACACAGGCACAGGCGCAGTGGCCGGGGTGCAGACCAATGCCCGCTCTCTGGACGCTGATCTGGTGATCATGGCGGTGGGCGTGCGGCCCCGGAGCGAACTGGCCAGGGCAGCCGGGCTGGACGTGACCCGTTGGGGCGGAATCAAGGTGAACCAGCGCCTGCAAACTTCTGATCCGAACATCTACGCGGCTGGTGACTGCATTGCGCTCACCAGCCTGGTCACCAGCCGGGAAACCCATGCACCACTCGGTTCCCTGGCCAACCGGGAGGGCCGCATCGTGGCGGACAACATCGCAGGCCAACCTGCGGTCTTCAAGGGCGTGTGCGGGTCCTTCATCATGAAGGCTTTTGATCGCTGCATCGGTGCGACCGGCATCAGTTATGAGGCCGCACTTTTTGAAGGCTTTGATGCGGACTATGCCATTGCTTCGCCTTCTGACCGGGCACACTTCTTCCCGGGCCATGCGGTTGTGGTGCTGCAACTGGTTTTTGACCGCAAGTCCCGCCGCATTCTGGGTTTGCAGGCCTTTGGCGAGATGAACGACTTCATCTCTGCCAGAGTGGACGCGGCAGCTGGCCTGATCGCCCAGGGCGGCACTATCGAGGATTTCGGCACGCTGGAAATGGCCTATGCCCCGCCCTTTTCCTCGGCTATTGATGTGATCAATGCGGCAGCCTATGTGGCAGACAATCTCTGCGACAACCGGCTCCGCCGGGTTCATCTCAACCATTTTCTGCGCTGGGCGGAAAACGTGGCCAATGAGCCTGACTGGCTGGTTCTTGACCTGCGCCATCCAGAGGAGGCGGCTCATTATGTGCAAAAATTCGGGAAGGAGCGCTGGCTTTCCCTGCCTTACGACCAGATGCGGGAGCGCTATCAGGAACTGCCAGCGGGCAAGACCCTGATCCTGATCTGCAATGCAGGCGCCCGTTCCTATGAAACGCAGGTCTTTCTGGAATCCGTGGGCATCCGGGACACACTGGTACTCTGCGGCGGTCTGAACGTGATCGCCCGTATGGGCGTGCGCTGGTACAGGGAAGCTTGACCTCCTCCCCACCTTCAACGCAATCTCATTAGAGCATTTCCGTTTTGTCTTTTTACTCCTTTCACCGCTTCGCTGGAAAGCCTGAAGCGCTGAAGGCTTTCCAGTGCGCCAGCACGGTGAAAGCAGTCATGGAGAATACCGGGAAGGAGGCAGGGGATACATCGTTTTTCGCTTCGTTCAGCATGACATAAAAAGTGAAAACGGAATTGATCTAATAGTATATCTGGATAGATAACTGGATAATATGGAACAACAGTTGAAGTGATAGCAGCAATCGATGTAATCGATGCATAAGTTACAATCGATATCAATTCATATGTATCACTTAAATTTATCAAATTTCCTTCAACATATCAATATGGGTTCAATCCCCCTTCAAACCCAATTGGATCCGCTGAAATATACCTCCAATTTTCCGGATCATAATACCTATTCCAGTTATAATTCAGCCTAGTCTCCGCATCATAATACTGACCAGGAAAGCGCAGATTATTCTTCACCGTATTAACGCTAATCTGTACCTCTCCAAAGGGCAAATACGCTGCCTGCCAGGCTACTACTCCGCTGTCGCCGTTCAGCAACTGTTGCGGCGTGCCCAGATGGTCATTCAGGTAAAAGTATACCCCGGCATTTGCTCCGGTATATTCTGCCAGAACCAGCGGCTGACCGTCCAGCCATACATACTCCCGCAGCACGGTCCCATTGTCAGAGAGTTCGGCAATGAGCTGATCTTCCAGATTATACAGATAATAGGTAGTTGTACTTCCTACAGTCTTGCGGAAGCGCCGGTTCTGAATGTCATAGCCGTAGGTGGCGATAGTCTGATGCCCCTGCCGCACCTGCTTCAAACACCCCAAGGCGTCCCTGACAAAGGTCCTTGTACCATCGGAAGTCAGATTACCTGCAGCGTCATAGGTATAGCTGACATTCCCTCGCGCTGTCATCTGGTTGTTCGCAGGATTGACAGTGTAGGTCTCACTACTACCCACAGGCAAACCCGGTTCTGCAATGCCATTGACGTTTGTCACCTGCCCGGCTGCATCACGGGTGTACTGAATATCCACAGTCCCAGCCGGTATCCGGTTCAACTGGTAGCGCTGGTCAAAGGTTCGGGTCAAAGGAAGTACACCACGCAACTTCTGGGTCTTG
>CAMNHX010000276.1 GCA_946539945.1 uncultured Desulfobulbus sp.
TTGGGAAGAGTTTTCTGGCAGTTTCCGCCCGCTGTTCACTGCGCACCACCTGCAACAGATCTGCGCCCGCATCAGTGAGCACCTGCGCAATCGCACAGGCCACCGATTTTTTGTTTGCCAGACCAAAAACCGCAATCCGCTTGCCAGAAAGCTCAAGAAAATCCATGTTCGTTGCCAAAAGAAAGGTTCTGTCCAAAAGGAGAGAGAGGCTACACCTTGTCTTTTGTCCGCCCTCATTCCTCTTTTTATGCAGAGACAAGAGGCAGTGCCCCCCAATTTTTGAGCAGTGGATAGACCAGAGAAACCAGGTCCGGTTCTCGCCGCAGGATTCCCCAAGAGGGAATTGGACGGCTGTCCCTTTGGCCTCGCGCTCTCCACAGGCTGGCATCGCTCTGTCCTGCTGCCGGATGAAGAAAATAGGCGAAGACAAAGGAAAAGGCAAGCTGCTTCGCGCTTCCCTTCCCCGCCCTGAAGGGCAGGGCCTGACGCGCTACCTGGTCAAGTTTGTCAGGCTTTTCTGGATGCCAAAAACGAAACAAGACAAGAACTGGAAACACTGGAACAGCCTCCTGAAAACCCGTTTGCCAAGTATCCCTGCAGAATAGCCTCAAGTGTTTCCAGTGACTTTCCTCATCGTTGCCTGTTGCCCTTTCGCCTGCCCACTCACTCCTTGTCCAGACTCACCCCACTGCTGACGTTCACTGTCAGCGGCACGGCAAGCGGCAGGGCGCTTTCCATGATCTCCCGCGCCAAAGACGAAACCCTTTCCGCTTCCGCTTCCGGCGCTTCAAAGACCAGCTCGTCGTGAATCTGCAAGACCATGCGGCTTTGCAGACCGCTTTCCTGCAAGGTGCTGTGCAGGCGCAACATGGCAATCTTGATGATGTCCGCTGCTGTGCCCTGGATGGGCGTATTGATGGCCGTGCGCTCGGCAAATTCCCGCACAGCGCGGTTGCTGCTCTGCAAGTCAGGCAGATAGCGGCGACGGCCTGAAAGTGTGGTCACAAAACCCTGGTCCCGGGCCTCCTCAACCACGCGCTCCATAAAGTCCTTGATGCCCGGAAAATGCGCAAAATAGCGGTCAATAAAGTCCTGGGCCTCCTTGCGCCCCACTTCAAGCTGCTTGGCCAGCCCAAAGCTGGAAATGCCGTACACAATGCCAAAGTTGATGCTCTTTGCCATGCGTCGCATCTCGCCCGTGACCAGTTCTGGCGCAATCCCAAAGACCTCGGCAGCGGTTTGCCGGTGGATGTCCTCTCCTGCCCGGAAAGCGGCAATCAGCGCGACGTCGCCACTGAAATGCGCCAGAACCCGCAGATCAATCTGGGAATAATCTGCAGAGACCAGAACGCAACCAGGCGCAGCCACAAAGGCAGCCCGGATACGACGCCCCTCCACGGTGCGGACCGGGATGTTTTGCAGGTTCGGATTGGCGGAACTCAAGCGGCCAGTGGCTGTGCCGCACTGGTTAAAGGAACTGTGGACCCGACCTGTACTCGGATCGCGCAGTTCCAAAAGCCGGTCTGCATAGGTGCTCTTCAGCTTGGCCAGGTTCCGGTGAGCCAGAATCAGCGCAGGCAACTCGTGATCTTGGGCCAGCTTTTCCAGCACTTTCACGTCGGTTGACCAGCCGGTTTTTGTTTTGCGGCCCTTGGCAAGCCCCAGCCGTTCAAAGAGAATCTCTCCCAACTGCTTGGGCGAACCGATGTTGAACGGCCCACCTGCTTGCTCGTAAATACGCTGTTCCAGTTCTGCCATGCGCCCGGCAAACTCCGCGCCCAAGGCTTCCAGATGCGCCGCGTCCACAGTCAGACCAACCTTTTCCATATCTGCCAGCACTGGAATGAAGGGGGCTTCTGTCTCCTGCATCCACCTGTCCAGCCCGGCTTCCTCCAGTTGCGGCTTTTGCGCCTGATAGAGCGCCAGCGCAGCAACCACATCTTCGCAACTGTAGTCCCTGGCCGCTTCCAGACTGACCCGACAGAAGGCGTCTGCTGCCTTGTCACCACCCGTGACCTCGGCAAAGCTGGTCATGGCAAGGCCCAGCTCGCCTGCCAGATCGTCCAGCTTCAGACTGCGGCGCTCCGGGTTCAGGAGCCAGGCGGCCACCATGGTGTCGTACAGCGGTCCAGCCAGGGTGATGCTCCCGTTCTGCGGGGCTGCCAGCATGGCCAGATCAAACTTCAGGTTGTGCCCTACCTTGCAGATGCCCGGATCAGCCAGTAGCGGGGCCAGTGCGGCGATCAGGCTTTCCGGCGCAAGTTGCCCCTCAAGTCTCATACCGAAGAGGTTTTTATGCCCACAGGGCAGATACCAGGCATTGGACACGTCGGTTGCCAGCGATACGCCCACCAGCGTATCGCGCCTTGGGTCAAGACCAGTGGTTTCCGTGTCCACAGCCAGAAGCGGCGCTTTGGCCAGATGCTGCATCAGGTTTTCAAGTTCAGCCTCACTGCACACCAGTTGAAAGCCACTTTTATCCAGAGACTGGCGTTGGTCAGGCAAGTCCTGCAGGAAAGTCTGGAACTCCAGCCGGGTCCAGAGAGTACGCAAGGCTTCGGTATCCGGGCCAGGCCAGCAATAGCTGTCCAGATCAGCAGGCACAGAAGCCTGGGTGTTCAGTCGCACCAGATCGCGGGAGAGAAAGGCCAGATCGCGATGGTCCAGCAGTGAAGCCACTGCCTTGCTCTTCTTCAGATCAGGAGCAGCGGCAAAGAGCGCTTCCAGATTCCCGTATTCGGTCAGGAACTTGACAGCGGTTTTGGGACCAATGCCCGGCACACCCGGCACATTATCAATCGCATCCCCGGTGAGCGCGAAGTAGTCCAGCAGTTGTGCCGGACCAAGGCCATACTTGGCAGTAACCGCCGCCTCATCCAGCATCAGGTTTTTCATCGGATCCCACATCTGCACGCTGGGCGAGACCAGTTGCGCCAGGTCCTTGTCGCCAGAAACGATCACCACCTCATGGCCCAGAGCGGTCATGCGGGTCGCGGCAGAGGCAATCAGGTCGTCTGCCTCCTGATCCTCTGCCTCAAGAGCCAGAATGCCTAGGGCGCGGACAGTCTCATGGATGGGCGCAATCTGCACTGCCAGGTCTTCTGGCATGGCTGATCTGTTGGCCTTGTATTCGGGATAGAGCGCGTGGCGGAAGACCGGGCCTTTGGTGTCAAAGGCAACAGCCAGAAAGCGAGGCTCCCGCTCCCGGATGAGTCGTCGCAGAATGCTGGTGAAGCCGAACACCGCGTTCACAGGCAGACCTGTACTCGTGCTGAGCGGGGCAATGGCATGGTAGGCGCGATGAATGTAGGCGCTGCCGTCAATCAGATAGAGTGTGGACATGATGGCTTTGATGCGTGAAGGTTCAAGGGGCGGCAATGCTGACAAGCATCTCCAAGGGAAAGTCTCTCTTGCCGCTCAACAGTTTCGCAAGAGTGGCAAGGTCAGCGCTTCGCGCTTCAGGCTTTCCAGCGAAGCGGTGAAAGGAGTAAAAAGACA
>CAMNHX010000277.1 GCA_946539945.1 uncultured Desulfobulbus sp.
CACGGTGGTTTGTACAATCAGAGACTAATCATTCTGAAAAAAACCGCTGTTTATGCCACTGTGTAATGGCATAGCGAGAGTCGCTCGATTTCTCTTCGAAAGAATCCGTATAACTGGACAAATTCAGGCAAGACCGCGTCCAAGCGGTGCTTGCCCTCATCTTCCGCCCCTTCTCCACCATGAACAGCAAGTCTGCCCCGCTGGCCTGGAAACGAGCGGCTGTCCATCAGGACAATCTGACAGGTGAACTCTACCTGCCCGTCCTCCCTCCGTCTGCCCGCGCCGCCAAGATCGAATCCAGTGAAGTGCCGCCCGCTTTGGTTATCCTGCCGGATGACTCCGGCATCTCGGATCTGCGGGAACGCGCCTACGCCGAATGGTTTGCAGCCCGGGGCATGATCTGTCTGGTAGTGGATCCCTTCAGCCCCCGGGGCCTGACCCGGTGCGCCGACAACCCCACCCGACTCGGTATCCAAGAGATCATCCGGGACGCCTACACAGCCTATGACCTGCTCGTTGTGCAGCACAACGTCAGAAGCGCGGGAGTCCTGGGCGTCGGTCGGGGCGGACTGGCCGCCCTGCACCTGGGCATGGCCCATGTGCCCGGCGTGGCCCGTTCCACCGGACGTTTCGCCTTTGTGGTCGCGCTCTCGCCCACGACCCACATCCAGCTGCGCCGTCCCCGTCCCACCGGCGCACCCTTCCTGCTGCTGGCCGCCGGACAGGACGAGGCAGCCGCGCTGCGCCAGCTCGACGAGTACGCGGCAAGCATCCGGGCCGCCGCCCCGGATCAGGTCGTGGTCATGCGCCGCCTGGACCGGGCCGGTCCCGCTTGGGAAAAGGCGGGCGATCCTGTCTTTCACCCCGATGCCGTGCTCTTTCCGGACAGCACCTACTATCTGGAGGAGGACGGGTCCTACACTGACGCGGACGCGACACGGACCTGGCTGCCCGGCGAGGCGGAGGCCGTCATGGGCCGCCGGGGCCGCCGTCTGGGCGGCGGCGACGACCAGCTCTTTGTCCGGGTCTGTCGCGAAATCGACGCCTTCATCCGTGAACATCACCACGACACCAAGTCCGGGCGAGACACCCTGCAAATCCTCAACAGACTGGAAAAACGGGACTCCCTCCTGCTGCGCATGGCCCGCTGTCGGGACTTGGAGGAACTGTTCGCACTCGTGTCCACAACCATTGGCAACCTGCCCGACACAGCCCTGGCGCGCATCTGGCTGCTGGAGACGCCGAATGACGCCTGCGAGCAGTGTTGCCTGATCCGCCGCTGCACGGACCAGAGTCGCTGTCTGCACCTGGCGGCCAGTGCCGGTCGGTCCCTTGCGGGTGACCTCGAGTGGCGGTCCTTGGACGGAGACTTTCGCCGTATTCCCTTGGGCGTACACAAGGTGGGGACCATCGCGGTCACGGGCCTCCCCTTCCACGTGCGCGATGTCACACCTGATATGCCTTGGGTGGCAGACCCGGAGTGGATACGGCGGGAAAAGATCCGCACCCTCCTGGGCCAGCCCCTGATGCACCAGGGCGAGGTGATCGGCGTGTTCCTCGTCTTTTCCCGGAGAGACCACGGGAATCGCGTCATGGACAGTATGCGTCTGATGGCGGATCACATGGCAGTCAAGATCGCTCATGCCCGGGCCTTCGCGGAGCTTTCCCGCCTCAAGCGGCGACTGGAGATTGAAAACAACTGGCTGCAGGAGAACATGGCGGATTCCCGCTTTCTGCCCGGACTGATCGGCGAGAGTCCGAGCCTTCGCCGTGTGAAGGAGCAGATACTGCAGGTCGCACCCACAGAGGTTTTGGTGCTCATCACTGGCGAGTCGGGCACGGGCAAGGAACTGGCGGTCAACGAGCTGCACGCACGAAGCCGGGCGGCAAAAGGGCCGCTCATCAAGGTGAATTGCCCGACCATCCCCCACGAACTCTTTGAAAGCGAGTTTTTCGGTCACGCCCGCGGGGCCTTCACCGGCGCGAACACGAATCACATGGGTTTTTTCGAGGCAGCGGAAAACGGCACTCTCTTTCTGGACGAGATCGGTGAGATTCCCCTGAACCAGCAGAGCAAACTGCTACGCGCTCTCCAGGAGCACGAGTACCGCCGGGTAGGCGAGGAGCGCGTGCGCACCTTCCACACCCGCATCGTTGCAGCCACCAACCGTGATCCCCGGGCCATGGTCGCAGCGGGCCTGCTGCGGGAAGACCTGTTCTACCGGCTGAACATCTTTCCCATCCGTCTGCCGCCCCTGCGCGAGCGACTGGAGGACATCCCGCTGCTGGTGGCCTCCTTTCTGCGGAAGTTCGGGACCCAGCTGAACCGTCCGGGCCTGCGCATGGCCCCGGACCAGATGGATCTGCTCATGAGCTATGACTGGCCCGGCAATATCCGCGAACTGCAGAACCTCATCCACCGGGCGGCCATTCTGGCCCGGGGCAATCAGGTTTCGGTGGATATGCTCATCGAGTTTCAAAACCTGACTGGAGGGGAGCTGGCTACGGCGTACTCGACGGAGAGGGCGGAAACTCTGGAGAAGAAAGCGACGGAACGGATGGAGATGGCAGGGGATCGCATTCTGGACAGTGCCGCCATGCGCGTCTTTGAGCGGGAGAACATCCTGAAGGCCCTACGCCGGGCTAACGGCAAGGTCTTCGGTCGTCGGGGCGCGGCTGAACTCCTGGACATCCGCCCCACCACCCTGATCGCCCGCATGAAGCGTCTGGGCATAGACCGGGAGAGGCTGGAGTGACCTCCTCCCTCGCCTTCAGGCAATATCGCCAATGCAGGGCATTGTCTCCTTGCAGGTTTTCCCAACTCTCTTGTCATTCTGAAGCGCGAAGCGCTGAAGAATCTCACAGGCCACACACTTTGCCCGCGCCGCAGGAACAGCGCGTTTTGCCCACAACTGGGCACTGGCCGAGTGGCAGAAGCAGTATGCGGACTATCAAGCTGACAAGCGCTTGCCTCAACCCAACCAGTATGCCCTGCGTCGGCAGTTGACCTACAAGGCGGCGCTGTGCGGCGGTGAGGTTTTGGTGGTGGATCGTTTTTTCGCGAGCAGCAAGCACTGTCCGGCCTGCGGCGCAAGGCACGACCAGGATGTGAACGCGGCCCTGAACTTGAAGAACCTGACGGTGAGTTCCACCGCGTCAGCCTGTGGAGAGGCAGGCTCTGGTTTGGAGCGCAAGCCCCAAACGAAACCTGCCTCGGTGAAGTGGGAAGTCAACGGCAGATTTGTTCAGAAATGAACAGATTTGCGTAAGTGTGAACGGAACGGGATACAGAGGAATGATTCGCCCGTGATTTTCTTGCCGAAGGAATAATCGACAGAATTGGACTTACCGGGCTGCGCGGAAAGCCCCGCCCTTCAGGGCGGGGATGCAGAGCGCAAACCTGCTTGCCTTTTCCCGTGTCTTCGCCTATTTTCTCCACTCGGCGGCAGGACATAGCGGTGTCAGCCTGTGGAGAGATAATGAGAGCCT
>CAMNHX010000278.1 GCA_946539945.1 uncultured Desulfobulbus sp.
CGGGCAGGATCAGGCCTCTCTAACCGTACTGGGTCAAAATCTGCGCTCCCGGATTCAGCAGCTGATGCTGACCCTGAACCGTTCCTTTCCTGTCTATGTGCTGGTGCAGGGGCTGGACAGCCTGCCAGGCATGGACGGAGTGACGGCAGTCCTGGACCCGACAGAGCGTGATGCGGCGCTGGGGCTGTACTCCCCGGACGGGCTTGCCGGAACAGAGGGACACCTTGCAACCCTGGCCGCAGCAGACAGGCTGGAAGAGCAAATCCGCACCGCTGCCGCAGAGGGCAAGCTTCCAAGGGGCGATATGCTGCAAACCTTGGACCGTCTGAAGGGCTTTGGTGAGCATCTGCAGCTGCTGCTGGAATACCTGGGTCGGGAACTGACCCATCAGGCCACACCCTTTCTCTGCGGAGTGTACTTCTGCCGATGCAGCAGCCCTGAACACCCACGCGCCGACTTTCTGGCCGGTCTGCTGTCTTCTGTACTGCCTGCCACGCCTGCCGCTGTCACCTTGAGCGGCGGTCTGCCCTTTGTTGCATCCACCAGAATACTCCTGATGAGCGCCTGGCTGACCCTGCTGCTCTTTGTGTGTAGCCTCTTTGCGGTCAATACCGTTTATCAGCAGCACATCTTGGCGCGGGACACGGTTGCCCCGACAGACGTGTCCCATGATCAGGCCATCAACGGGCTGTACCGGGAAATGCTCTACATCAAGCGACTGGAACAGGCGCGTCGCGCCTGGCGTCTGCCCACCTTTGGTCAGGATATGCTGGCCAGAGTGGAGAGGCAGAGCAAGGAACACTATGTGAGTCAGATAAAGGCGCAAATTCTGAACCCCTTGCAGGTTGCGTTCCGCGCCCGTCTGACCCGCGCTGGCCAGAACTTGAGCGCAGAGATCAGAATGGATACGGTCCGGGAGTTAATGTGGCTCTGCGCCGCGCTTTCCGACCGGATCCAGCAAGGCAAACTGCCGCCCAATGCGCCCCCCTTTCCCCTGACCAGCGTTGATCAGCAGCTGTGGACGCCTGTCACCGGACAGCTCCTCGTCAGCACTATGGACTGGATTGCAGACGGTGAACAGCTTGACGCCCTGGCACAGGATATGCGCAACCTTCTGGCCATGAGTCTGGCGCGTGACAACGGGAGCCTGCTTCGGGAGTTCACCGAATCCGTCAACCAGAATATTGTAGGCGGTACTGTCTGCCTGTCCCGCTTCTGGCCCCATCTCGGTCGGGCCAAAACCGAAGACCTCTGCGTGCCGCCCGCCTACACTGCTGAAGGATACGCCATAGTGCGGGACATGGTGGAGGATCTCCGCGACGTTGGCGCAGGCAACCAGAGCATTGAGTACCAGCTTGCCAACTTCCAGAACGCCTACTTTGCCCGCTACGCCGCGCTTTGGGAAAACTTCTTCGGGTCCTTTGACAAGGTGTGCGACGCCTTCATGCAGGAAGACGTGCTGGCCGCCTACAGAGATGTCAAGCACCTTGAGGATGTGCCGCATCTGAAGCTGTTTTTGCGGTTGGCACACGAACTGGCGCCGTTGAGCAAGGCCAGAAATGGCGGCCCGGCCTGGACCTCCAGCCTGCAGCAGGCTACCGTTGTGGTGACCCTGGCCCTGGCCCGGTACAATCAGGACGCGAAAAAGACCAAACGCGGACACTGGCAAACGCTTTTTTTCATTGCCATAGACGGGCCACAGCTGTTGCAGCAGCTTTTGAACGCGACCCACAGTGCCAGCGAACTGCGCAGCCTGCTGCAGGCAGCAGAAGAACTGCGTCTCTACTTTGACGGGTATCAGGAACTGTTGCGCTGTTGCGCCAGTCCAGACAAGGCGCTGGACTTGGCAGGCAGGCATTATGCCTCGCCAGGCGAACGCAGTGCAACGGATACAGACGATCTCTATATCCAGACAGAAGAGCATCTGAACAGGGTACTGCGCATGATCAAGGCCAGCAACAGAGCGCCATCCACAACACTGTTCAAGGATATGCTGCACTTTGCCGCCCAAGGTCTGACTGTGCAGGCAGCGCATACCCTGCAAAGCTTCTGGGAAAGCGAGGTACTGAACAGCCCTACCGTACTCTACCGACAGGACGATTCCAGTATCTACGGCAAAGAGGGACTGGTGCAGATCTTTGCCACCAAGCGGCTCAAACCCTTTTTGACCCGCCAGGACCAGGCCCCGGCAGCAGCCCGTTGGGGCACGGTGCAGTTTCCCTTTACCCGGGATTTTCTCGCCCTGCTGGCCCGGGTTGAGGCAGAGGGGGGCGCACCACCCAGGGTGTCAGTGCAGAACCGGGCCGTGCTGCTGCACACCCAACCCACCCTGGTCAATGCTGATGCCAAGGAGTGGCCAGAAAGCACAAGCCTGTCCCTGCGCTGCCAGAACCAGAACAACGAGGTGGTCAACCGGAACTACCCCAAAAACGGGACCTTCCTCTACACGGCAGACCAGTGTGGCAAGGCGGAGTTGAGCATCAGCTTTCCGTCCTTTACCCTGAAGCGTACCTTTGCCTCCTTTGCAGACTTTGTGCAGGACTTCCAGTACGGCGAGCGCGAATACCAGTCCACAGACTTCCCGGAGGCAGTGGAACAGCTCAAGAATGCAGGGGTCCGCAGTCTGGTGGTGCGCATTCTGCCTGACAACACGGCAGGCATTGTGCAGCGCCCCAACGCGCCCCTGCCTGCCCTGCCTGATCGTATAACCTACACCTGGTAAGCCGCATGGACTCCCTCCGCTCCCTGTTTCGCTGGATGCTTCTGGGCTGGCTGGCCCTGGTGCTGCTCATGGGGCTGGCAGTGGCCTGGAGCGCCCGTTCCCATCTGCCGGGCAACCTGCTGACCTTTCTTCTGACTCGTGAAGGCCCCAGCGAAACAGCGGTATCACCGCCGCCAGTGCCTCCTGATCTGCCTGTGTCCTCTGCTCCTGCGCCCTCTGTCACGCCTGCCCCAGAACCGGGCTGGACTCCGCTGAAAGAGGGGTCCAGGGTCAGTTCAGGCTCGCGGGGTGCGCCGGAGATCACCGTACTTCCGGGCGGGGCAGTGGAGGTCCGCTTTTTGTGTCAGAAGCCGGGAAACTATCGGCTCTACCGTCCCACCAATGTGTCTGGCCTGTCTGTGGATCTGCCGGGCAACTGGGGGCGGCGCATGGTGGACCGGCATCTTGCCCAGGGCAAGGTCCGGCGGGTGCAGATTGCGGATCATCCGGGATGGCTGCGGGTGTCCGGGATGGCCCGGGAAGAGGGGAAGCACTTGGTCGCCCGGGTTGAGCATTCGCCCCGGGCAGGCGCAGTGCGCATTGTCTTTGATGTGGGGCGGTAGAGAGAGTGGAGAGTGAAAAGTGGAGTTGGTTTATCGTGCTGGTGTACGGTTTCCGCTTCCGTATGGTTAGAGCATCACAATCCAAAGGAAAAGGGAGAATGCGTTCATGTCTGGTCTGCGTTTTCTGGAGCGTCTTCGGCGGATGCAGCGTGATCCG
>CAMNHX010000279.1 GCA_946539945.1 uncultured Desulfobulbus sp.
CGGCCCGCTCCTGCTGGCGGGCTGCCTCTTCCTTGTCCGCCTTGGAGCGTCGCCGCACAACAGCACCCCCCCAGGGGCTGCTGCTCTCCGGGCGGCCCTTGGCCTCAATCCTGCCCCCTGGTTCAGCCTGACCCGCTGTTTCCGACGCTGCTGTCGGCACAGCCTTGCCCAGCTTTTTGCGAATGCTGGCGACCATGTCGTCTTCCAGCGTGGAACTGTGACTGGACACCGGATAACCCAGTTCAATCAACCGATCAGCCAGTTCCTTGCTCTTCACCCCGAATTCTTTCGCCAGATCGTACACCCGAACTTTTGCCATATACGCCTTCCCTCCTCAACAAGCCCTTTGCGCCCGGCCCTGTTGGCCTTATGCCTGGACCTCTTTATCCGGGGCAGACTCTGGTCTGTCCTCTTCCTGCGCCCCTGTGCCTGCATCCGCCTTTCGGGCTTCCACCACCTCTTCCGCAGGCAAGGATGGCGATTCCACCTTCCGGGCGCGTTCCTGCAAGGCGTGGGCCGCCTCTGCGCCGTCCCGCATCATGCCGGCAAGCTTCGCGGTCTCCATGTTGGCCAGCATGGCTGCTGTCCGCACCTCTGCGGCAAAGAGCCGATCCGCCATGTTTTCATCCACACCCTGAACCTGCAAGAGGCTCTGATAGCCCGGATCTTTCAGATTGGCATACCGTTGCTGGCTCTTGACATCAATGCGCCAGCCCAGGAGGCGATGCGCCAGACGCACGTTCTGTCCCTGTCGCCCAATGGCCAGGGAAAGTTGATCATCCGGTACGACCACCAGAAGCGTCTTGCGCTCCTCATCCACCTCCACAGTACTCACCTGCGCCGGAGCCAGGGCGTTACACACGTATTTGACCGGGTCCGGACTCCAGGGCACTATGTCAATGCGCTCGCCCTGCAACTCCTGCACCACGTTCTGCACCCGCGCCCCCTTGAGACCCACACAGGCCCCCACCGGGTCTACGTCCGACTCCAGGGAGGATACCGCAATTTTGGCACGAAAGCCCGGATCGCGGCTCACATCCATGATCTTGACAATGCCTTCCGCAATTTCCGGCACTTCCATTTCAAAGAGTTTTGCCAGAAACTCGTTGCAGGTCCGGCTCAAGACAAGCTGGGCATCCCGGTAGCGGGATCGACTCTCCCAGCCCTGCTCACCCTCATCCGCCAGATCGCTTCTGCCACGCCGCACCTGTTGCAGGTAGGCGCGAATGCGGTCACCCTGCTTGTAGGTACGCTTGGGGATCTGGCCGTCTCTGGGCAAAACCGCATCAGTGCGCCCCAGGTTGACGATCATGTCACCGCGCTCAAAGCGCTGCACAATGCCGTTGACCACTGTGCCTTCCCGGTCGCGGTACATATCATAGATGACTTCCCGTTCAGCCTCGCGCATCCGGTGAATAATCACCTGCTTGGCTGACTGGGCGGCAATGCGGCCCAGCTCGGCAATGTCGGTCAGCTTTTCGCCAATGTCGTCGTCCAGACCTGCCGCCGGATCACGCTTCCGGGCCTCTTCCAGAGAGATTTCCAGGGTCTCGTTGACCACCTCTTCCACCACAGTGCGGTACTGGAAGACTTCGACCTCGCCCAGATCGTCGTTGTACTGCACCTCAATATCACGCTGGCTGCCGTACTTCTTCTTGACTGCCGAGCGCACTGCCTCCTCAATGGCATCTATCAGAAGCGCCCGGTCTATGCCCTTGTCCCGGCAGATCTGGTCAATAATTTTTCGCAGATTCTCAATGCCCACCATCTTTGTCTACCCTCTTGCCGCCAAACCTGTGCAGGTTCAGGGGCATACTCATTCCAGCGTCAGGCGTGCCCGGGAAATTTTTTCCAAGGGCAAGGCCAGGGTTTCCTGATCCACCCGGACCTGAACCATCCCGTTCTCAAATCCCAAAAGCGTACCGTACAGGGTCTTGCCCTGGCCTTCGTCCCGATACAGCCTGATGCGCACCGTCCGCCCGGCAAAGCGGACAAAATCCGCCTCCCTTTTCAGGGGGCGCTCCAGTCCCGGGGAGGAGACCTCAAGCGTGTAGGCATGGGCAATCAGGTCCTGTTCCTCAAGCCAGGCGTCAACCTTGCGGCTGGCTGCCGCGCAGTCGTCCACCGTGACCCCGCCTTCCCTGTCAATAAAGAGCCTGAGTACCCAGCCCGGGCCTTCCCGACGGAACTGGGTTTCCACCAGTTCCAGACCAAGCGCTGCCAGTTCCGGGATGGCGTAGGCTTCAATCCGGGCCACAAGCGTATCAGAAACGGCACTCTGCACGGCAAACCTGTCTGCGTTGGGTTCTGCAGCGTCCGCCGGACGCCACCATAAAAAAAAAGCGGGCAAAGCCCACTTTTCAGCAAACTCCAGAATCCTTTCCAGAAAAGGCGAAACCGGCAAAAGTGGTTTCTGGAGCGGGCAACGGGGTTCGAACCCGCGACCCCAAGCTTGGGAAGCTTGTGCTCTGCCAACTGAGCTACACCCGCATTCCTTTCCTGAAAATTGCGGCAACATACGGTATCACAGCCTGCTTGTCAAGAAACAACGCAAGCGCCCTGCATGGGAAAGACGCACTGCAAGGGCTTTTGCCGACCTGTGCGGCAAGCTCCGCCCTTCAAGACAGGGGGAAACAGGGGGAAAGCGTGAACCAACTTGCCTTTTTCCCGGTCTTCACCTATCTTCTTCACCCGGTGGCAGGACAGAGCGGTGTCCGCCTGCGGCGAGACAGGGAGACCGGGGTTCGGTTCGCAGCCGTACAATTCCCCCTTTGGGAATCTTGCGGCGCAAACTCGGTCTTGTTCCTGTGGGCTGTCTTATTGCAGCAATAACCCACCGAAGGTCTGCACGCGGTTGCCCGGCAGGGTGATGGTCAGAAGCCGTCCGGCGGCGTTGTAGCTGTAGGCGGTGGTGAGGCCCCCGGCGGCGCGGGTCAGCACATTGCCGCGCTCGTCATAGGTCAACGTGGTTTGCAAGCCGCTGGGTTCGGTTATTACCAAATTTGAAACTCAATATCCGAGTGAATTTTTGCAAAAAAATCTAGATGCTCAGGGGAAATATATATACTTGGTATATTACGTACTTCTGACTCATCATCAATATCTATACAGATCTGCAAGCAGGTGCTTTGTGAGTTAATGATGCACTCCATAATATTTTTATTGTTATTTATAAATTCTATTAATTTATCAAGATGGGGTTCAATTCCATCTTCATAAGTAAAATATATTGTCTTTTTTAGGATATTTTTATCGTATTTCCTATTAGTTCTTTTATTACAAAGTGAACCTTTGCGTAAAATATCGATAATATTGGTATCAACTTTATCGATATATATATCATCAACTCCAGTAATATAAAAGTTTATCCGAAATCTTTCCATATTATAGCGTTTTAATTTTCAAATTTTAGACTAATTTTTTAGTATGAAGAAGAGAGCCAGCCCAGAAATTCGTGTCCTGG
>CAMNHX010000280.1 GCA_946539945.1 uncultured Desulfobulbus sp.
TGGTCTTCTCCCTTGTCTCTGAAGGGCTGTCCTTTTGGGGCTGTGTGCGGGAAGTCAACAAGGAACGTCAGGGTCGCAGCTTCTATCGCTGGTTCCGGGAAACCCGCAACTCCTCGCTGCTGGTGGTTTTTGGCGAAGATGCTGGCGCCTTGGCTGGTCTGGCCCTGGCCCTTCTGGCTGTGGTGCTCACCATGCTCACCGGCAACCCACTCTTTGATGCCTTGGGCACTATGGCTATTGGCGCACTCTTGGTGACTGTGGCGCTGTTTCTTTCAGTTGAAGTCAAGTCTCTTCTGATTGGGCAGGGTGTGGACCCGGCCATCAAGGAGGAGATGTTGAGCTTCCTGCAAAACCGGCCTGAAATCCATTCTGTGTACAGCCTGCTCACCCTGCAAATGGGCGAGGATGTGGTTGTGGCGGTCAAGGCCCGGATGCGGCCTGCTGGGGGCGAGGATGCTCTGGTTGCCAACATTAACGCCTGCGAAGTGGCCCTGCGCGAGACCTTCCCGCAAATTCTCTGGCTCTTCTTTGAGCCGGATCTCAAGGATTGATCCCAAGGAGTAGCCTCCCTGATTCCTTCTGTCTGCTTCCTCTCACTGTTTCGGGGCTGGTTGCAAACCAGGTTTGAACGCGGTAGGAAGCCCACGCCGAAGGTGGGGAAGAGGGCAAGCAATGCCGCGTATCACGCCTGCTCCAGCCGTTCCGACAGGGGCTGTTCATGGTCCGGCAGGCTGCGGTAGAGCGACCGACCGTCACGTGAGGTCAGGTTGTACAGGCAGAAGGGGACGAGTCTGCCCGCCTGCGTGACCACATGGATGCAGCATCCCCGAACCCGCTCGATGTCCAGACCAAGGGCATCCTGGAAGGCCATGGCCGAGAGGGTAAAGAAGTTTGTCCCAAAATCCGCGATGAAGCGGTCAAAGTCGTCGTACTGCGCGATGGGAAGCGACCTGGGCGAGGCCCATTGCCGGGCGGTGAAGTTCCGGGAAATCCGGGAGGTCTCGGCATTGTCCAGAAGAGGGTGAGAGGCAGAGCAGCAGCTGCCCGCCCGTGCCGCTGTCAGATTGCCGTCAAGCCTCACATAGGTGGCGCTGAACGAGCAGAGCGGATGTTCGCAGGACGGGGCATGAAAATCCTCGATCCTGACCATGCCGCCTGTCTGTCGCTCCAGCAGGTCCATCAGCTCGGGCAAGGTGATGCGCCCCTCGCTCTCCATGCCTTTGGGGAAGCGCCCAAAGGCGGCAGCTGGCTGGAAGTGCAGCCCACGAACATGCTTGCCCTGACAGACGGCCCATTGGAGAAGATCGCCGACTGTGCCCTCGTTGACCCCGCGCACCAGGGTGCAGACCAGAACCACGCCCAGACCAGCCTTGCCGCAGGCCTCGACCGCAGCCAGCTTTTCAGCGATGCAATCCTTGCCGCGCAGGGTCCGGCAGGCTTCGCCTTCAAGTGTGTCAAATTGCAGGTAGGCGGAATCAAGCCCAGCCTCTTTCAGGTGAGCGGCGTATCCCGGCTCAACGCCTAGGCGGAGTCCGTTGGTGTTGACCTGCACGAGACCGAAACGGAACTCACGGGCCATGCGGATAATCTCCGGCAGGTCCTCCCGCTCCGTGGGTTCTCCGCCGGAAATCTGCACGTTGCAAGGGCCAGATGCACTGGCCAAGGCTGAAAACATCTGCCGTATGGTCTCCAGAGAGGGATTCCCGCCCTTGTCGGCGGATGCCTGCGCGTAGCAGACCGGGCAGGCCGTGGAGCAGCGCGACGTGACTTCCACGATACCGTTGCAGGTATGCTGGGCATGGTCCGGGCAAAGCCCGCAGTCAAAGGGACAGCCTTTGTGTACCCGTGTTGCGGGGTGCTGCGGGGGGGCGGGGATGCGTCTGGTAGCACGCCAGACCTCGAAGTTTGGCGTACCGGGGACGCGCTTCCAGACCGGGACAGAAAAGGGGCCATGTTCGGGGCAAACCTTGCACAGGTGGACCGTGTCGCCCCGCGCCTCATATTCGGCGTCAAGCAGTCGGAAACAGACCGGGCAGAGGCTTTGGGTGTGGCAATCGCTCATGCTCATGCGCCTTCCGGGGTGATGTCGTTCGATGCCGTCGTGCGGATACTTTGTCGCCGGAGTGGCCATATTGCCGATAGGGTCATTTCTCCTCAAGCAACATCTCCACATCGGCCATCTTGCCCTCAACAAGGGCCTTGGGCAGGTAAACCTGACCGCACTTGGGGCAACGGGGCACATCAACGTGAAAGTTGTAGTTCAGATAGACAAAGTCTGTCCGTCGGCTTTCCAGCGTGACGTGGCATTTGCAGCATTCCAGAATGTCCGCCGTGTTCTCTGTTTCCATGACTCACCGCATCTCTTTTTATTCCGCTTCACCAAGGATGTGCATTCTGTGGCAGTAAATATCATGCACGTTGAAATGGTCTGTACCTTTTTGCGAGTACTGTATCCAGTAGGTGACAGTGCCTTCCCTGTAGCTGCAGGTGTATTCGCCAGAGTCCCTGTTCAGGGTCTTGACGCTACTCTCCTCGGCGAGTTTGATGCCCTGGACCACGACCTCCTCGGAAATGAGGAGTCTTTCCATCTTTTGCTGTAGGCCGGGCGAGTATTGCAGGTTCATGGGGTTTGCGGCAGTTTGAGGACGTTCATGGGATTCCCCCCAGAATGCTTGCAGCAGCGAGGAGACGAGGGACAGGCTGTTTTCACGCTTTTCCCTGATGGAAGGGGCTGACCCGGTTTCCTCAAGCCCGAACACAAGCCCGATGATGTGGCTGCAGGTCTTACCCTTGGCGCGGAAGGTGTCCCGGCAGTTGGCGCAGTACACGAGATAGGGCGAGGGATCAGCCTCGACCCTGTCAGCCACCACCCTGTCGAAGAGCGCGGGATTGGAAGCCTGAATGTGCCCACCCCAGCCGCAACACTGGGCTTCCCTGTCATGCAGCCGTAACTCGTGGATGCGTGCCCCTGCAGCTTGAGCAAGCCTGCGGACACTCGCCCGCATGGCCGGAAAGGCTCTGGCCGCGCAGGAATCGAAGACAGCGCCGTCAAAACCGCCACCGGCAGAAGGCATTCGGCTGGTTTCAAGAGCATCGGCAAGAAGTTCAATGTGTTGGCGCTTCGGCAAGCCAGAGGGTTTCCGGCGCATGACGCCATGCGGTGAGCAGTTTGCACAGTTCCGCATAGCGCGGCATCTTTTCCTTGTGCTTTCGGTGTTGCTCTTGCAAGGCCAAAGCCTTGTTGAAGACCGCCCGGCAGCACCCGGCAAAGCGGCGCATGAGTCGCGTTTGGAGACCATTGGGGCGCAGTTCATATTTCCATGCTTGCAGTCGTTTCACGGCAGAAAAGAGGAGTCTGGTTTCCTTGTTTTGTGCAGAGGATTTCTCTCTCTGTAGGCAAAGACCGGGAAAAAGGCAAGTGGGTTTGCGCTTTCCTTCCCCGCCCTGAAG
>CAMNHX010000281.1 GCA_946539945.1 uncultured Desulfobulbus sp.
GTTCCTCTCCATCTGCGACGACAGGGGCATCACGGAAGAAATACTCGCGATGAAAGGGAAACAGGGGAAAACCTTTATTCCGTTTCCGCTTTGTCTTTTTACTTCTTTCCCCGCTTCACTGGAAAGCCTGCATTTCCAGCGCGACTTTTCAGCGAAGCGGTACAAGGAGCGCGGTGAAAGCAGTCATGGAGAAGACCAGGAATACGGTAGGAGATGGACTTTTACCGCTTCGCTCAACATGACGTAAAAAGTGAAAACGGAAATGCTCCAAAAGATGTATTCACACGCGTAACGTCCTGATAACATTCAAGAAATTTTCATGAGTACCGAGGAGGCAACAGGTGTTCCGCGTGCTGGGGAAAGGGTAACTCTACTTGGAGCTGTCAGAATTGATATTTGAACTTCGTCATCAAAGTATTGTACTTTGATAGATATCTATTACACTCTTGTGAGTGTGGTTTTTGATAAACCGATTTTCGGTTGCAGGTTTCCACAAAACCAACGATAACAGCCTGCGGACAATGCCCTGATCAAGGTTTGTTCGTACTCTGCAGATACCTCAAGAAATCCGAATCCGGTTTCAGCATCAGGGTGCTGTTTTTGCCCAGAACAGTCCGGTAACTCTCCAGACTCTTTTGGAAGGCGTAGAACTCCGGATCAGCGTTGTAGGCGCTGGCGTAGATGCGGGTAGCCTCGGCATCAGCCTTGCCCCGGATTTCCAGGGCCTGCTTGCGGGCATTGGAGGTGATTTCCCGGAACTCCCGGTCAACCCGCCCCAGAATTTCCGCCTTTTGGCCCTCGCCAGTGGCCCGCTTTTCAGCGGCAATGCGCTTGCGCTCCGAAATCATGCGATCATACACGCGCTGCCGCACGGTATCAATGTAGTTCACCCGCTTGAACATCACGTCAATCAGTTCAATACCGTACTGTGGCGTAATTTTGGAGGCTGCTGCCAACACGTCGCGGCTGATCTGGTCGCGGCCATGTTTGGGCTTTTTCATGTCTTCCGGCGCGTGCTGCATGGTCATGTCCATGTAATCCGGCGACCAGTCGGAACTGCGGATGATCTCGATCAGATCGTTCTTGTTCACCAGATCGCGCACCGTGCCGTCCAGAATGTCGTCCAGAAGGGTACGGGCACGGGCCTCGCTGCCCACAGCCTGCATGAAACGGAGCGCGTCGCTGATGCGCCAGCGCGCCGTGTTTTCCATATAGATATAGGTCTTGTCGTTGGTTGGAATCTGGTTGGAGTCGCCGTTCCAGATGAGGATCTTCTTTTCAAAGAAGTGGACCTGCTGGATAAAGGGAACCTTGAACTTCAGTCCGGCCCGGGTCAGCGATTCGGCGCGGGAACGCAGGGGCTTGCCAAACTGGGTGATGACTGCCTGCTGGCCTTCGGTCAGGATGAAGCAGGAGTTCCAGAGCGCCAGAGCCAGCAAGCCGATCAGAACAGGGACAAGAAGACGTTTTTCAGGATACATGATTTCAGGTTCTCCGCAGCTTATCGGGGCAACAGGTAGGAGGGAGGCGTCTGGGACGCGGGCGGCTGGCTTGCCGCATCCGGCGTGGTGGCGGGTTTCGCCCGGCCTGTTGCCTGTGGCGGTGTCGGCGCGGGCGCAGAGAGGTTGAGCAGGGGCAGGGCGGGATGTTGCGCGTTGTCCATGATATAGAGCCGGTCCACCTTGGGCAGTACCTCTTCCAGGGTTTCCAGAAAGAGCCGCTGTCGCGTGACCTGCTCGGCCCCGTGGTACTCCTTCAGAATGGCCTGAAAGCGAATCGCCTCGCCCCTGGCCTGGTTCACCCGCTCCACCGCATAGCCGTGGGCCTCTTCCACAATCCGCTTGGCGCTACCCCGTGCCTTGGGAATGACTTCGTTGTACACCTTTTCCGCCTCGTTCACGAGCCGCATCATGTCCTGATCCGCCTCGTTGACCTCATTAAAGGCAGGCTTGACCGGTTCCGGCGGGTTGATGTCCTGCAACTGTATGGTGAACACGTTGATGCCCGCGCCCAGATGGTTCAACTCTTCCTGCAACTCCTGCCGCGCCATGGCAGCCAGAGTGTCGCGGTTGCCAAGTACGTAGTCAAAATCCATGTTGCCCACCAGTCGCCGGATGACCATTTCCGAAGCGTCGCGCACAGCCTGGGGCACGTTGCGCACCTTGAACAGGAACTGTACCGGATCGCCGACCTTGTACTGGACAATCCAGGCCATCTCAATCACGTTCTTGTCGCCGGTGAGCATCAGGGACTCCATGTCGTAGCCTTTTCGGTCAATGTTGCTGACCTCGCCCGTGCCGCTGGACCGGAAGCCGAACTCCTCCTTGCGCACCTGCTCCACGTTGACCTTGGTGAGCTGTTCAATGTAGGGCAGCTTGAAGTGCAGACCGGGTTCAGTGGTACGCTGGTGCTTGCCAAAGCGCAGGACCACACCGACCTCGCCCGGCGCAATGGTGAAAAACGAGGACATCCCCAACTGGATGATGATGAGCGCGACCACAAAGGCAGCCAGCATACCGCCGCCCCGGGCAGGTTCTTCCTGCGCTCCCCCCGGATCCTGTGGGGCAGGGCGTTTCTCAGGTTTGCCGTTGTTGTCCTCAAAAAAATCGCGGATGGCCTGGATGAGCTGGGCCAGAAAATCCTCCGGGGGATTGGGTTTTTTCTTGCCCCAGGGAGGTTGTTCGTTCATGGGCATACGGGACTCCACATCGTGGTTGGAACAAGGTTGAAGCTCCGATTTTATGCGGCACTGCGGGTCGCGTCAATGGAAAAGGCCGGAAAAGTCCCAGGCAGCCAGCCATGAGGTCAGAACCAGCGCAACAGCCAGGGCAAAGGCCAGATGCTGGAAGGCTTTGCAGTCAAAGAGTGTGTGCAGACACGGGAAGCGGCAGCAGAGTCCCAAGCCCAGCCCGCAGGCAAAACCAAAAAGATGAGCGCCCAGATCCGTGCGTAATCCCTCACTGCCCAGCATGGCCAAGAGGCCAAGGCCCGCGCCTGCCGGAACCAGAATCCGCAAGGCCAGCCAGCGACTGCGGTACTCCTGCATCCCGCTCAACAGCCCAATGGCTGCAAACACCGCAGTGGAAAAGCCCACGGAAAGATGCGGTGTCGGGCGCAGTACGCTGTTGCAGGCATTGGCGCAGGTCGCCGCCAGAATCGTGAGCAACCAGCCTGCGCCGTAGCCTGTGCGCTTGCAGAGCAGGTGCAGCACCAGACCGCCCACCAGCACGTTGCCCAGCAGATGACTGGCATCCGCGTGCAGGGTCTGGGCTGTGACCAGTCGCCACCACTGGCCCAAGGCCGTGATGGACTCACTGTCTGCCGCACCCTGCAGAAACCACGGATTGCGGTCTGTCCAGGGGCCGGTATGGGCGTAAAACAGGGCCAGCGCGGTCATGGCCAGCAGAGTGGCAGGCGTGTCCCCATACAGAGGCGCAGGCGCGGGAGGGG
>CAMNHX010000282.1 GCA_946539945.1 uncultured Desulfobulbus sp.
GCAACACGTTACCCGCAGCCCAACCAGAACCCCAACCCCGATAGTCAATGAAGAAATAAGGCTTCTTTGTAATGGCGTTCTCTGGCTGACAGTCTTGTGTTGTATAGCCTTCTCCAATGACGCCCCTCTTCTCACCGTGGATGGTAAAATGCTCTTGCGAGTCAAAGACCAAGGCCCAGCGTTCTGTTACTGCTGAACTGTTGGAAACACGGATGGGATAGTCAATCTCATTGTAAGTTGCAGTTGCCGGATCACCGCTCAAGTCATCGGAGAAGGCATTTCTCCAGGTCTTCTGGTCAAAGAGTCCAGTATAACGTGCCTGCATATCGCCAATCATAATGGCGCTGGAAACCTTGGTATTTTCAACCGGATAACTGTTGACCACCCCCTGCGCAAGAGTGATTATGCCGTTTATTGAGGTCTCTGATACCATGACCATATCCTCAACCTTGTGCATAATCGTCAAGGGCAAGGTGTAGGTGCTGAAATTCAGCAACTCTGACTCCTCGCTGAATTTCAGTGACTGGTCGCCCTCGTTGAAGGTGTACCAGTTTGAAGGCACACGTCTGGGAACCGGGCTGCTGTCGTAAATCTCCACACTGCTGGCTACTCTGGGCAGGTTAATAAGCTGTCCGGCAGTAGGCGCTTGTTCCACAGTCAAAGGCTCGGTGTTGTGGATAACCACCACGTCACCTGACTTGACAATGGGCACTCTGCCGTCCGAAGGCAGACGTACCGGGTTCAGGCCCAGCAAGGAGGCAGACAGGGGGATATAGTTGTAGATCACGCAGGCATAGGTCAAGGAATCGGCATAGACAGACAGAGGCTTCCAGACCTTGCCGTCCTTGACCAGATCAGGATTGTACCAGTCCTCATCATGGTAGGATGCGCTGTCATCAATCAGGTCGCCAAAGCCAATGCTGACAACACCTGTGGCATGGTCAACAAAGCCTGTGATATGGTTGCCAGAGATATTGCCCTCAAAATCTGCTGTGGCTGATACGCGCTCACCCTCTCTGGTGACGCCTGCAACAGTGAAAGACCCAGGTCGCAAAGGAACACCAGGCGTGCGGAAATTGACCTCGGTCAAGCCCTGATTGCCCAAGCGCCAGGCAACCGAATGAATCTCAAAGGTATTGTCACCACCGTCATACACGTCAAGCGTTACTATGCCGGTCAGATAGTCCACACTGCCCGCCAGAGTGCCCACACCTGTAGTCGGGTCTGGATTGCGGTAAATGCCGCCCATATAATCCACATACTTGTTGCCGCTCCAGGTGAAGGAGATGCTGCCAGATGCTATCGGCAATTTAATGGCATTCTTTGTCAGGCGGATTTCAAAGGGTTTGACAGGGACAATCTCCTGCACGTTCTCCACCTGTGCGCCTTCCAGAGCATACTGGCAGGTGCAGGAGCCGATGCTTGTAGGGGCTGGCAGGTTCTGTATGCTCTGCGAAAAACTGGAGGAGGTGCTTGAAGAACTTGAGCTGCTAGAAGAACTGCTTGAGTATGGTAAAAGTGTTATTCCCATTTCTATCACCGAAAAGGTTCAAATACCCTGTTTTACTCCTTATTCCCTGCACCAGAGGAGGATGTAAAAGAACTGCTGGAACTGGTACTTTTGCTCTCCGAATTGTGGGTCGTAATGACTCGACCCACAGCCTCGGTCAAATCAAAAATCACCTGCCCTGTGAGATAATCAATGGTGGCAGAGATAGGCCCTGCTGAAACAGAGGTGTTGGACTCACTGCTGCTGCTGCCGCTACTGCTACTGCCAGACCCGCTACTGCTTGAACCACTCCCCGTGCCATGACTATATGAACCGCCGCTTGAAGAGCTACTTCCAGATGTACTGCTGGAGTTGGCGTTGGATTGTGACAGTTCCTGCTCAAACCCGTCTGCCCACATCTGCCCATTGCCAGAATCCCGAAACTGATACGGATGCGTCCAGCCTCCAATGCTCATGGGCATGGTAATGGAGAGCGTTCCCGGCTTGAAGGGCGCATTGGGTATGGTCAGCACATTGCCTGAACCACCACCAGTCCAGACCTGCTTGGGGTATTTTTGATGATCAATGGTGTAGTTGCTGCCAGCAAGAGGTAAACGTGTTGGCCTGAAGTACAGTTCACCGTTGCCGTAGTTGACCCAGCCTGTGGCTGCTCCAGTGATTTTGCCATTCCCGTCATCTGTTGCAACAGCGGTTTCAGAAACACCCACAGGCCACTCAATATGCACGGTTCCCGGAGCTACTGGCGCATTTGCCAAGGTATGGTGGACAGGCTCAATCTCTATCTCAACAAGCCCCTGAAGCTGCATGATTTCCGTAGAACATCCCCAGAACACCAAAAGTGGCACGTCAATATCTGGCAAGGCTCCGGTAGTGATGCTCATCTGTCCGGTGCTGTAATTGATGCGTCCTGAACCTGTTCGCTCAATATCAGGGACAAGATCGCCTGCACCGTTATCCCGTAGGCGATACCACTTGCCCTCTGCCATATAGTCAACAACAATGGAACCCGGCAAGGGCAGGGGCCACATAATCGCCACATAGTTGTAGCCCCGGCTTGCTGCCAGTACCGGAATCATCAGGGATGATCCTACATTGGTCAGGTTGACACCCGGATCGTACTCTGCCTGCACTTCGCCGGTCTTGCTGGATGACAGGGTAATCCTGCCCAGACTGTAATCAATCGTGCCTGCCTGATTGCCGCCTTGCATCAGGACAGCATCACCAGACTCTGTGTAGGACAATCCACCAATGGTCAAGGCCAGAGTGCCAGGAACAAAGGGCTGGCCGAGGTTGATTTGGGTCCAGGTCTGTGAAGCAAAGGTCTGGCTGCGGGTATCGCCTGTCTTGGTAATAGTGCCCACATAGCCCGGCCTCTGATCTATCATGGGACTCTCGCCTTGACTGGTTGGCACGAGCTGGGTGTAGATGCTCTCAACTGAAATGGAAACATCCCCGGCATTGATTGCCTCTGTGGGTTTCATCACGCCATAGTACTTGGCCGAGTCAGAGACCATTGTCGTATAGACAGAGGTTGCGGTAGTCCAGAAGTTTGAACTGTACTCAATGCCGAAAAAGGTGGTTTCCAGCGGGTCACTAATGGAAACCGTTATGACTCTGGCGCCGACACTGCCTGTTTCTGTTGCAGCATAGGTCTCTTCATCGTCAATCTTGGTGATACGCACAAACTGGCTGTACTCGTTCTGGGTTCCCCGCGAATTGAACAGACAGAACACATCACCAGCCTCTGGAGTTTTGGCGGATCGGGTCAGCAGCATCAACTGACGGCTGCCCTCTGGCTGGTCTCCATACAGGTAATAGGGCGAGCGTGGCCCCATTGTGACATAGCTCTCCAAGCGGTTGACTGCCTGATGCCGGGTATCTGAATCAGAGTTTGTGGTGAACATGGCCACGTTGACCTTGGGGTCTCTGGCAGTTTC
>CAMNHX010000283.1 GCA_946539945.1 uncultured Desulfobulbus sp.
GGCAAAGACCGGGAAAAAGGCAAGTGGGTTTGCGCTTTCCTTCCCCGCCCTGAAGCGCCGGGGCTTGACGCGCTCCCTGGTCAAGCAGCAATTTTCCAGGTCGGCTTTTTGTGGTCTGCCATAGGAAAAAGTGCTGGCCTCTCGATCTGTGAGACTCTTTTTGACAGAAGCGCTGCCCGGTCTTACCTTGCGGGCAAACAGGGACGCAAGGCCCCTGTTTCAGACAACTCAAAGGAGGTTTTCTCATGGCAACAGTACGGCTGGCAGTTCCCTCGGAAGGCAATGGTGGTCTGGAGGGCGTCCGTTCCGGTCATTTCGGGCATTGCGACGTGTTCACCTGCGTGGACATTGAAGACGGCAGGATCGGCGCGGTGCGCATCGTGCAGAACAGCGACCACGCAGAGGGCGGTTGCATGGTTCCGGTGCAGAAGTTGGCCCAGGAAGGCGTCAACGCCATTGTGGTGGGCGGCATTGGTATGCGGCCCCTGATGGGCTTCCAGCAGATGGGCATTGAGGTGTATTACGACACAGAAAGACCGCAGATTCGTCCGGTGGTTGAGGCTTTTGCCGCCGGAACCCTGCCCCGTATCTCCGAGCAGCAGACCTGCCAAGGTGGCGGGCACTGCCATCACTGAACAGCGAGAATACAACAGGGCGGCGGGACAGCTTTCTTCCGCCGTCCTCACGAAGGCAATTGCTTCTGGCAGTTCCAGGATCAGCGCTGCTTTCCGTGTGAACACAGAAAGCAGCCCGATATTCGCTTCCGCCCCCTTTTCGCAAGCCTTCACGCCACCCGGGGGCAGCCTCATCACTTCTGGATTCTCTCGAAAAACTTCGCCCAGATGGGCGCACTGGTCCTGCCGCCGCTCTCCGTGCTGCCAGACCCCAGTCGCGTGTTGTCATCAAAGCCAACCCATACACCAACCACGGTCGTACCAAACAACCGGCTCTCCGCAGCCCCAATGAACAGGGCGTCGCGGTTGGCGGTTGTGGTCCCGGTTTTGCCTGCTGCCCCGGTAATGCTGCCCGCTGCCCTGCCCGTGCCTTTTTCAGAGACAACTGTGGAACGCAAGCCTCTGCGGATGAGATTCGCAGTTGATCTGGATATCACCTGGCTTGGCCAGCCGCTTCCATGTTCATGCCAATTTTCCTGTTCATCCCGGACCTTGAAGATGATGCGCGGTTTCCTGCGCATGAGACCTTGATTGAAGAATGGGGTATAGGCGTTGGTCATGTCCAAAAGCCTTGTCTCCGAGACGCCAAGGGGAAGGAGAGGGCTGTCCTGCATCGGAGTTTCCACGCCCATTTGCCGCACCAAATTGAGTACAGGATTCCAGCCAGTACGCTGATTCCAGACAGTGCGCTGATACACGCGAATTACCGCCCCGTTGCAGGATTGCGCTATGGCATCGGTGATGCTTGACTGACTGTCGCAGCGGTCGCTTATTGTACGCCCGCCAATGACAAGCGGCGAAGCGTCAAGCGTATCATCCGGACTGATGGCTCCACTGTCAAGCGCGGCTGCATAGACAATCGGCTTCATCGTCGAGGCAGGCTGACGGAGTGAAAGGGTGCGGTTCAGCTCGTTTTTTCGTTTGTCTCCCTTTTCGTCGTAGTAGCTCAACCCGCCGACCATGGCGATGATGTCGCCTTTACTGTCAATGGCAACAAGAGCGGCCTGCGGGGCATTGCCACCCTGCCTTCTTTGAACCTGCCGCACGCCATATTGCAGGGAAGTCATGGCTGCCCGTTGAGCATTGATGTCAATGGTCAAATATACTTTGAAACCGTTGCCTTTTATTTGCTCATCTGTGTATCCAAGGCGATGCAGTTCCTCTATAATATATCCCCCCAAAGCTGTATTTTCATCCTGATTGAGAGGGTTGAATTTTACATTATTTATACTGGCGTTGCGTGCCACACGTGCTTCTGTCGATGAAATATATCCATCTTCCTCCATTCTCCTGATGACATAATTTCGTCTTTCTTTCACCGATTTTCGTCGTTCATTCACTTTTTCAGCAGAACCTGATTTGTTATGTGGATTCCTTGTTGGTAATTGCGGAAGACCGCCAAGCAATGCCATCTCATCAATGGTCAGTTCATAGAGTGACTTATTGAAATAGCATTCGGCAGCAGCAACTACCCCATACGATCCCATGCCGAGATAGATTTCATTCAAATATATTTCCAAAATTTCCTTTTTCTCAAGTTTATATTCCAACTCAAAGGCAGCAAAGAATTCTGTCATTTTTCTTGACAGTTTTTGTATTTTGTTTTCCGTTGGTGGAGCTTTAAGCAGGTAGTTTTTGACCACTTGCTGGGTGATGGTTGAGCCTCCACGAGGTTTGCCTCCAGTAAGTATTTTCTTTACATTATAGAGAATTGCACTACCTACGCTTACAGGATCAATACCAAAATGTTTATAAAATCGTTGATCTTCTGCAGAAATAAATGCGTATTGGAGAGTATCAGGTATGTCTTTTATTGGTTTATAAACTCTTTTCTTGTCACCAAATACGCCCAAAAGCCTGTCATTTCTATCCATAACTACCATACCAAGGTATGTATGATCACGATATGTATTATATCCATATATGAGTTCAGAAAACCGTGGATGATCAACAAGAACATACTTGAGGAAAGCCAAGCCAAAGAAAACACTGGCAAAGGTAAAGGCTAACGAGGTCGTCTTGATCAGGAATGTGCCACGTGGACCCCGCATTGCTTTCCATAGAGAGACAATGGGCATGAATGGAAGCCTGATCAGCAGCCAGATCAGCTTGAATGGAGCTGTGAAAATCCATTTTATGGCCTTTCCAGTTCCAGAGGGATGCGTATGAACTCCTGAAGCGCCTACAGAAACTGCGGTTCTGTGCGTTCTCCGTATTTTCTTCCACAGCCACTGAATGAAGGCAAGACCGAGACCTGCGTACAGAAGCGCTATTGAGACATGAGCCAAGTCGCCCTTGCCCTCGCAAAACGCGACAAGAGCGAGACCTGCGAGGATGAGAAGCGTTGGCAGGGTGTTCCAAATTGCAGAGGAATACCCATGACCTCCAGCACTACCAGAGGTTCTCCGAATTCTTTTCCATTCTGAACTGATGAACCCAAGTGCTATACCTGCCATGATACTCAATATCGCAATATTGAGTACCTCTTTCTCTCCATCGGACATCACGGCAAGACCGATACCAATGAAAACAAGCAGTGTCGGCAGGCTACTGACAATAAAAAGAATGGATTTCTTCAATACATTGAATAGCCATGAAATGCCCTTCCCAATCAACTTGAAGAACCATAAGACCAGTTTTACAGGTCCCCATACAGGAAAAGTGATAATCTGCCAAAGACGATTCATGGTATTTCTATTCAGTTTAGGGAGTGTTTACTCGAACTGAAAAATATATTTACAATAGTGTAATGAATATTT
>CAMNHX010000284.1 GCA_946539945.1 uncultured Desulfobulbus sp.
GTGCGTTCCCAGGCGGAAAGCGTGGCAGCCCTTGTCCACGGCTTTGCAAGTTTTGACCCCGACTTGCCGCTTGCTGGTCTGATTTGCAACCGCGTTGGCTCGCCGCGCCATGAGGCCCTGATCCGGGAGGCTTTGTCCCGCCTGCCGGAAGCTGTACCGCTTCTGGGCTTTGTGCCAAGGGATGCGCAAATTGCCATTCCTTCCCGGCACTTGGGTTTGGTCATGGGCGAGGAAAAACCCTTGGACAGGGCAGCGCTTGACCGTTTGGCCACGCTTTTGACAGAGCGACTGGACATGGGCAGGCTGCTGGAGATTGCAGAAAGCGCTGCACCGCCGGACAGGATCAACAAATCCGACCTGAACCCCCAAAGCAGGAGCACCAGCCAGCCAGTGCGTATCGGTGTGGCCAGGGATGCGGCCTTTTGCTTTTACTACGAAGACAACCTTGAGTTGTTGCAACGAGCAGGCGCGGAATTGGTCTTTTTCAGCCCACTTGCGGACACACGGCTCCCGGAAAATCTGGGGGGGCTGTATCTGGGCGGCGGCTATCCTGAACTCTTTGCGGAACAACTGGCGGCAAACACGGGAATGCGGCAGGCGGTACGAGACTTTTCCGAGGCTGGAGCGCCTCTTTATGCGGAATGCGGCGGGTTTATGTATCTCTGCGCCAGGCTTTGCGGGCAGGAGGGGGAATGGCCCATGACAGGGATCTTTCCCTGTACAGTAGGCATGAACGGCAGGCTCCGGCGGCTGGGCTACCGGGAACTGACGCAGATGCGGGCAAGTTTTTTTGGGCCAGCAGGAATGCGGCTGTTCGGACATGAATTCCACTATTCGGATATTGTAACCGACGCACCCGAACTTGCCCGGGTCTGGCGTAGTACGGAAAGCGGGGCAGAGGAAGGCTTTACGCTTCGCAACACCCTGGCTGGATATATGCACCTGCACTGGGGCAGGACGCCCGCAGCGGTTGCCGCCTTTGTGGAGACCTGTCGGGCTTTTCAGGAAAGCAGCACTCCCGCTTGACCTCCTCCTCCACCGTTTCGAGCTGTAGGGGAGGTTCGCGAACCGCCCCTACTTCACCCCATGCAACGTCTGCCTGATTCGGGCGGCTGCGCATTCAACTTTTTCAAGAGAAAACACCATGAAAACACGACACACTTTGGCCTGCAACCTTTCCCAGTGTTTGCATTCCGTCCTGTGCGTGGCCTTTGGCGCGGCCTTGTGCCTGTGGGCGCTGGGTCTTCCGGGTGCGCCGGTTCTGGCCGCAATGCCGGATGAGCAGTTTTTCGAACTGTGCGCCAAAGGCGAGCCTGGAGAAATACGGCAGGCTCTGAAGGACGGCGCTAACCCGAATGCCAAAAATGAGTATGGTTTCACTGCCTTGATGTTCTCTGCAGACAACAACGGAGCTGAGGCACTCAAGCTGCTCCTGGACGCTGGCGCGGATGTCAGCCCCAAAAACAGGTACGGCAGAACAGCCCTGATGCTGGCCGCGTGGAATGACAACGTGCCAGCGGTCACAGTGCTGCTGTCTGCCGGTGCTGACAAGGATGCCCGGGACGAGGACGGTCTGACAGCCTTGGCAGGAGCGGCGAAAGACGGCAAGATCGGGGCGGTCCGGGCACTGCTGTCGGCAGGGGCGGACGCTGGAGTCAGGGATAATGAGGGCCACGACGCCCTGTGGCACGCGAAAAATCCCGGAGAGAGCGTGGACAGGACAGAGGCCCGTGCTGTCCTCCGCCTGCTGGAAGGGGACCAGGGCCGTGCTGCGATGCCGGAAGAGGAGTTTGCCGAACTGTGCGAAACGGGTACGGAGGAGCAAGTCCAGAAGGCCCTGCAGGACGGCGCTAATCCTGCGGCGCGGAAATATTATGATTGGGGTTCGCTTCCGGCGCTCACGCTGGCGGCGCGGGCAGGAAAGCTGCCGGTGGTCCGGGCGCTGCTGCAGGCAGGCGCGAATACAGATGACGCAGATGTGGACGTTGGCGTGACAGCGCTCATGGCAGGCGCAGAGGGAGGCCATCCTGAAGTGGTCCGGGAGCTTTTGGCTGCCGGCGCGGACCCGAAGCTCAAGGACATCGACGGTCACGACGCCCTGTGGCACGCCCGTCAGTCCGGGAGCAAGGACAAGGCAGCGGTTGTCCACCTGCTGGAACAGGCTGCAAAGCACCGCTGAAACCCAACTCTTGCCCGATGCTTTTCTTGTATTCTCCGAAAAACAGCCCCATCGCACAAAGGTCAGGAAACACTGGCCTTCACGGATGGAGCGCACAAAAAACTTTGCCTGATTTTGTGTCAGGCAGATATTTGCGATATTCTTTTCCCAAGAGACCCCATCATGTCGCAACCGCATTCATTCCCCTGTTCAGGTCGCAGGAAGCCTGCCAACAAGCGGAAATGTCTGTTCCTCCTTCTGTTGGTGCTATGTGCGCTGTTCCTGCCCTGCCTCGCTACGGCTCTCCCCCTGGAGCGTCTCGACATCGGCGCAACTGCGGTTCTGGACACTGCGAATATCCTCAAGACAGAGGAACGCAAGGCCCTGGAGGATCGCCTGCGTGACCTGCATCAACGGAGACTGATGCAGGTGGCAGTGGTCATCGTGGACAGCACCGACGGCACGCCCATCTTTGACTATGGCATGAAGATCGCCGAAAAGTGGAAACTCGGCGAAGCTGGCAGGGACAATGGTCTCCTGATTCTGATAGCAGTGAGGGACCGCAAGTATCACACCTTCACCGGGTACGGTCTGGAAGGCGTTTTGACTGATGTTTCACTGTCGCGCATTCAGCATGACGCCTTTCCGTCCAACTTCCGCGAAAACAGATACGCGCAGGGCATCAACCTCGCCCTGGACGGGATGGAAAAACGCCTCACTGCCGACACAGAGACTCTGAAAAAACTGCAGGCCGAAGACAAGAGGATGATACAGGGTGACCCGCTCACCAACATCATCACCGCGCTGTTCCTCATCGGCAGCGCGGCGCTCGTGGTCTTTCTGATTATCTGGGCTATTGAAGCCTGCTACACGATCCCGCGATACGTCACCGCGCCGCTCGCTGGACTGCTCTTTGCCCTGATCGCCTTTGGCAGTGACCAGGGACCGGTCATCACCGTGATCACAGGTATGGTCGCGGCGCTGCTGTACATTCCCTTTGCACGCTGGGTGACCATGATTGACCAAATGCCCAGTCCCCGCGGTTCCGGCAGGCACGACAGCGGATACTGCGGGTCCAGATCGTCTGGCGGTTCCAGTTCTGGCGGCTACAGTGGTGGCGGCGGACGCTTTGGCGGTGGGGGTTCCGGCGGTGGGTGGTAGAAGGCTGCGTTAGAGCGGTTCAGTTTTCATTTTATATGCCATGCTGAACGAAGCGACTTTTCAGTACGAAGCACGGTAAAAGTCCATCTCCTGCCGCCTTCCCGGTATTCT
>CAMNHX010000285.1 GCA_946539945.1 uncultured Desulfobulbus sp.
CTGAACGAAGCTGGCAGGAGTTTGTTATTCTGAATGAAGCATCTCCTGACGAATACCAAAATAGTGGCAAGAACCTTGTCAGGACAAAGCATATCCCTCCACCATTGCGGTATTCTTAAGGAGATTAACTTTTACCGTGCTTCGCACTGAAGACAAAACAGAATCACTTCAAGTTGATGACAGTACACTGGGCTGTTCTTCTGCACTTTTGTGGCACAACCAGGAAAAAGATATGGCAGAAAAAGACATCATGGAACGCCATCTGGTGAGCTATAAGGACGTGTTCGCCGACATTGTGAATGGCTGTATCACCATTTTTACTGGCAGACACGACTTCCCAAAGGTGAAACCAGAAGACCTTCAGGACGCACCGGCGCGAACCCTGTACAAGTCCAGCGGAGAACTTCACGAGCAGGAACGCGACGTGGTCAAACTCTGGAAGCCGGGCAATACCGTGCTTTGCCTCATGGGTCTTGAGAACCAGACTGATGTTGACCCGAACATGGCCTTGCGGGTCTTTGGCTACGAGGGCGGTGACTACCGCTGGCAGCTTTCGCAGAAGGGACAAGCCCTCTATCCTGTTCTGACCTTTGTGTTATACTTTGGCACAGAGCAACGCTGGCCTGAAGAGCTGAAGAACGTGCAGGATCGTCTGAAGTGTGCGGCGTTTCTTCGTCCCTTGCTGAACAACTGTCACTTGAACGTGCTTGAGGTGGCTACTCTGACCGAGCAAGAGGCGTCTGTGTTCACGAGCGACTTTCGTATTATAGTGGACTATTTGCGTCAGCTTCGCCAGAACAAGGATTTTGTTCCGCGTGAACAGCAGCTTGTGCATGTTGAGGCGGTGTTGCAGCTTTTGAGTGTATTGACCGGTGACAAGCGTTTGATGAATTTTCCGCCCATCAAGAGAGGTGAAGTTATGACAGTGCGCAATGTTTTTGGCGAGGTTCGGGAACAGGGCATCCAGATTGGCGAGGCTCGGGGCATCCAGATTGGCGAGGCCCGGGGCATCCAGATTGGCGAGGCCCGGGGCGAGGCTCGGGGCATCCAGATTGGCGAGGCTCAAGGTTTTCTCAATGCACTGTTTTCCTTGGTGGAAGACGGTCTGCTTCCGCTTGGTACTGCGGCGGCAAAGGCAAACATGAGCGAGGAGGAGTTCAAGGCCAGGATGCTGGCGCAGGAAAAGACCAAAAAGTCATGAGGGCGCTGCGCCTTCCGTGCTTTCCCGGACTACCCATTTACTCCACACCAAGGAAAAAGGAGAGGTGAAGTTATGACAGTGCGCAATGTTTTTGGCGAGGTTCGGGAACAGGGCATCCAGATTGGCGAGGCTCAAGGTTTTCTCAATGCACTGTTTTCCTTGGTGGAAGACGGTCTGCTTCCGCTTGGTACTGTGGCGGCAAAGGCGAACATGAGCGAGGAGGTGTTCAAGGCCAGGATGCTGGCGCAGGAAAGAAACAGAACGGAACCGCTGTAAAGCATTACCATTGAAGGATGGATTGTTTTCAATAGGACATCTCAACAGGAGAAAACGGTATGAAAAAACGAACACAATGCCTTCTTGGCCTGCTGACCTTTTTGCCAGTCATGCTGGCATCAGCAGCCATAGCCAAGGACACTGACATCTACCGCGCCAGCAACAAGCAGAACATGACCATTCTGCTGGACACTTCAGGGTCCATGCTCAATTCGGTGTATGAGCACTCCATAGATTATGGGGCCATGTACGACTATCTCTTCACCAAAAATGACGAGATAGCCAACCCGAACTGTACTTGGGGCCATCCAAGCTCCACGACATGCGCAGCTGGTGACTACAAAAACTACATTTACGATCCCTCCAACGGGACCAAGCTCTACAAAAACCACTACGACCGGAACAAAATTTATCTGGCCGTATTCTATTCCTCACAAGCAACCACAGCAATCATCCAGGATGCTTCAGGTAACAAGGTTGCCGTTCCTGCTGACCTTGGTAGCGCCTCATGGCGTGGCGGAGAAATGGAAGTCTGCGCTGAATTGAGCGACACCGGAAAACTGGTGACCTCCACCTCCTGCTCCAAAACCCACCATCTGATAGAAGGGGGCGATGGTTCCATGTTGCTTGATAATAAGGACTTGGGGCTGGGCGCTATCAAGAAGAACGATATTACCACCTACAGTGACGGCACAGTCGTTGACTTGGGTTTTGTTGGTTTGCTCCAGGCTCCTGGTTATGTGTACAGTGGCTATTTTTATGATAATGGCTCATTCAAGCAGCAAACCGCGAGCAAACCGTATGTGTACTTCTTTGTCACAGGCAACTACCTCAACTTCCTGCACGTGCAAGGACTGGTCTATTACAAGGAAAACGTTGCCCTGCCTTATGAAGAGAGGTACAAGATGAACGAGGAGAGACAACTCCGTTCAAACCTCTGGCCCTATCCACAGGCAAAGACAATCCGGTACAACTCTGATTGGTCGATCTATACACTTCCTTGTACGATCGGTGTCGGTTCCGCTCCTAGCTACTGTCCAAAGTACATATTGAATAATGGAGTGTATGTATGTGCTACACCTCCATATTGTACATACAATAATTATAGGTCTGGCGGAACGACCTCGTCCATATATTTTGACCCAGTATATAATAATTGGTATCTTGGCTCACTTCAGACAGACAGGGGCAGCAGTTTTGCCTATTTCTATGAATCGTTCCCGCAGAACGATCCCAGCCTCTGGAAGATCAAGGAACTTCAGGTCAAATATCCAGAAGGCTCTGCAGACTATGCCAATGAACTCAACGGCTTAACCAGCCAGGTCACCATCACTCCGGGAACAGCTGTGCGTCTGCAGGTCCATTTCTCCGAGTTTGACGTGAAGAGCGGGGACGAGGTGCAGATCTACAACAAGGATGGCGAGAAGATGGCCACCTACACCTCTTTGCCTGCTGATGGTTGGTCTGACACGATTGAGGGCAACACTGCCCACGTGCGTCTGGTCAGCGACGCTTCAGGCACGGGCAAGGGCTACAGCATTGACAAGATCCGCTATCTGGAGAACGATGAAGGCTACCGCATCCAGAGCCGCCTGGATGCAGTTCAGGACGCGGTCAAGTATGTGGTGGATGCCTTTGGCGACAAGATCAGCTGGGGTTTGGCCCAGTACGACAAGACCGGCAATGCCGATGGTGGTGATGTACTTGTTCCGCTTGATCTCACCAAGGACGACACCGAGCAGCAGGAAGAGATCAAGAAAGAGGTGGACAAGCTGGTTGCGACTGGCGGCACGCCCATGGGCGAGGCGCTTCAGGACACCTGGTACGACGGTTTTTACCAACAGAGTGAGAAGATTGCTGCAGTGCCCTGCCGGAAGAACTTCATCATTCACATGACCGACGGCTATCCCTCCTCGGACGATAAATGGGGCCGCATTCCCAAAACGGT
>CAMNHX010000286.1 GCA_946539945.1 uncultured Desulfobulbus sp.
AAGGAAGGGGTAAATGTGAATTTCATGGATCATGAGGGGAGAACACCACTGATAACGGCTATACAAAACAATAATTCTGATGCAGTATTTGTTTTATTGAAAGCTGGAGCTAATACAGATATTATAGATTGGGAAGGGAAAACTGCGCTTATACGGGCTGTACAATATGATAACTATAGAGTAGTCCATTATTTATTGGAGGCAGGAGCCAGTATAAATATCCAGGATTGGGAGGGAAAGACAGCGCTTATGTGGGCTGTACAACATAATAATCAAATAATAGTTGATTCATTGCTTCAGGCAGGAGCAGACCCAGGAATAACAAATAACGAAGGACATACTGCTCGATCTTTAGCCTCTCTCCAGAATACATCCAAATCAAATATGATACTTATGTCACTTCGTGCAGCAGAAGAAAAAATAAATGGATATAAAAACGCTAAAACCAACATCTCCAGAAACGCTAGAGCCAATATATCCCAGAACTCCTCTTCTGTAAGTCCTCCAGAGACAGGTTTTGTACATCTCTGTTCTACAGGTGATGTTACTGCTGTTTCCAAAGCTATTCATGAGGGAGCAGATGTAAATGGTCTTGATAAGAAAGGGAAAACAGCGCTTATACAGGCAGTACAAAACAAAAAACTTGATATTGTCAAAGTTTTATTGGATGCAGGAGTAGATGTGAACGGTATTGATAAAAGTGGAAAGACAGCACTTATGTGGGCTGCGAATTATTCCAATATAGAAGCTGTTAAACTGCTTATTCATTCAGGAGCAAATGTGAATGCTGTTGCCAATACAGGGGGAACTGCTCTGATGAGCGCTGTAAGAAACCCAGAAATCGTTCAGCTATTGATTAATGAGGGTGCAGATGTCAATGAAGTTACTAGTGATGGAACTACATCCCTGATGATTTCAGCCAAGCATTCCTATAGCAAATCTGTAAGACTGCTAATCCAGTATGGAGCCAACGTAAATGCCGTAGATAATGAGGGGAGAACAGCATTAATGTTAGCTTTATATAATGGATCATATGATGTGATCAGGATTTTGGTGGATGCAGGAGCAAATGTAAATGCTGTTGACAATAATGGTATATCAATTCTGATGTGGGCTGCTGAAAGAGGTAAAGACATCATCGATTTCCTGCTTAAATCTGGGGCAAACCTTGAGGATACCGACAAACAAGGTCGCACTCCCTTGATGAAGGCTATGCTTCATGAAAAATATAATATGGTCAATACCTTGATTCAGGCCAGGGCCAATCTTGAAGCCACAGATTCAAATGGTCAGACCTTATTGATGTTGGCAGTATCTCGAGGCAGGTTGGATATAGTAAAAACCTTGATCCAGGCAGGGGTCAACCTTGAAGCGACTGATAACCGTGGTCATACTGCCTTGATACAGGCTGTATTGCAAGTAAGAGGAAATCCTGATATAATCAGGACCTTGATCCAAGCCGGAGCCAACCTTGAAGCTACCGACCCGGATGGTCAGACCGCCTTGATGCAGGCCGTCATCAGGGACAACAGGAACTGTGTCAGAACGCTGCTTGAGGCAGGTGCAAACGTGAACGCCACAGACAAAAAGGGGCAAACTGCACTTATCCTTGCCGCAAGGACAGGGTATCTGACACCGGCAGCGTACCCGGCATTGGCCGCACTCTTGCAGGAGGCAGGCGCAGACGTTACGGCACGGGACAGGGACGGCAACACGGCAGAACACTATGTGCAACAGCGCCACGACCAGAGAATCGCGCCACTACGTGACCTGCGGGCCTTGCAGAGGCAGGAGGCCGCTGCCCTTGCGCTCTTGCTGACCTTGCCTGTGGCTGGTCTGTTGCGGCGCTTCACAAAGCTCAAAAACCGGGCAGCTTTGCTGGGAATAGCCTTTTGTGCAAGCGTTCCGTGGACCTGGTTTGTGTTCCGGCAGAGAACGGTCGAGCAACCCCTGGAGTTTCTTGACCAGGTCTTGCTGGACCCGCTCTTTCGCGCCGATACAGGAGCACTGGGCCGCTGGCTCTTGCTGTTCCTGCTTGTGCCTTGCCTTGTCTCTGGTTATGCCTGGTGCGTCGGTTGGCTGTTCCGCAAGCCCCACCCTTCTTCAGATTAGGCAGAAAAGGCGCACACCCACCTGCCTTTTTCTGAAACGCCTCAAAAATCGAAACCTCTGGACCTGTATGAGCAGTTTTGCCATGCCCAAGTGGAGCCGGGAACTGCTGCGCTTTCTGCCTGCCAAGGCGCAGTTCGTGTTGTGGGGCAACATCCGTGACGTTTATCCGCTTGAGGTGGATCGCACGGTCACGACCCTGAAGCTGGATGCCTATCTCACCGCTGTGCTGCGGCAGCAGGGCTACACGCTGATCGTGAAGTATGAGCCGCTCATTGGCTTTACCCTGTTGGCTGGCGATGCGGACACGCTGAAGCAGACAGCAGGACTTTCCTGCCGGGACGGTGCGATTGCCCAGGCCACCCTGCCCGCTGCGGCGCAGGCCCTGGAAAAACTGGTCACAGCCAAGGGACTGCACTGCGCAGCGCTTGTGGATTTTGCCTCGCGCATCCCGGATCTGTGCAGTGCCGGCAACGATGTCAACGCCTTTTTCTACCATCTGTTCCGCCTGATGCACTCGGTCATCCCCAAGCTGACGCAGCCTGCGTCTGCTTCAGACAGCGCGGGCAAACTGGACACAGCGAAAGCAGCGGATGCACCCCTGTACTCGCCCATCATCTGGCTTCTGGACAAGGAAAACGACCTGCCCTCCTGGTATGCCCTGAACAGCGCACGTCTGCGTAATCTGCCTGTGCCCAAGCCGGATCACGAAATCCGACGTTCCGTTGCTCTTACTCTTGTCCCGCGCATGGCCGGCTTTGCCGATATGCCGGAAGAGCGGCAAGAGGAACAGCTCCAGCTCTTTGTCACCCAGACCACTGGTCTTTTGGCCTCTGAACTGGTTGCCGTGGTCCAGCTGGCCCGGCGTGAAGGTCTGCGCTTTGGCGATATTGGCGAGGCCATCCGGCGCTACAAGCTGGGCGTTCCGGAAAACCTGTGGGCCAAACTGGACCGTAACCGCATCCGGGAAGCAGAAAGCCTCCTGTCCCAGAGCGTTATGGGGCAGGACCGCGCTGTGCGCCATGTGGCCAACGTGCTCAAGCGTTCGGTGTTCAGCCTGTCCGGGACCCAGTTTTCCCGCTCTGCCCAGCGCCCCAAGGGCGTGCTCTTCTTTGCCGGACCCACGGGTGTAGGCAAAACCGAACTGGCCCGCGCCCTGACCGAGCTGGTCTTCGGTTCACCCACGCACTGCATCCGCTTTGACATGAGCGAATTTGGCCGCGAACACGCGGACCAGAGGCTGGTGGGCGCACCGCCCGGCTACGTCGGTTACGATGTGGGTGGCGAACTGACCAATGCTGTCAAACAGAAT
>CAMNHX010000287.1 GCA_946539945.1 uncultured Desulfobulbus sp.
GAGATGCTTCACTTCGTTCAGCATGACATAAAAAGTGAAAACGGAATTGCTCTAGCCCTTTTCAGCTCTGCCACGGTGTTCTTCCTCTGTTTGTGCCTATCCGTCTTCGTGGGGCGCACTGGACCCGATGGGAATGGCCTTCAGCTTCCGCCGCCCGATTCCATGATGGGCGGGTATTCACCCTGTTTACTGCACATCGGACAGATGGGCAACCCGGAGAGGTGGCCTTGGCCTTCACAGCCAGTTGCCCATGAGGATAAAGGCTGCCCAGTGGTAAGGATGACTGATCCGCGTATCAGCCCGCATCTGCGGGGCATCTATGTCTGCACCCGCTGCCACTGCGCCGCCCCGGACACCCCGGTTCCGGCTCGCCTCGGCAAGAGCGGCAGAGACCCGATCCTCGATAAAGGCCAGTTGCGCCTTCTGGAGCGCTTCGGCCTTGTTCAGTTTGTCCTGTTGACGATAGCCGTAGAACAGTCGCATGAACTGTCCGGTGCTGTTGTCGTTCACCGGCCAAAGACTCGCCAGAACCCCCTTGGCCCCCTGCCGCTGCACCAGAACACCCAGACCTTCCACCTCGCGACCGTTCTGATCCTCACCGCCCCCCACTCCTGTTTCACAGGCGGAAAGCGCCACCAGATCCACGTCGTCGAAGCGATAGCCGCCCCGGATTTCTGCAAGCGTCAGTTTGCCGTCGCCGGTCAACAGGTAGGAGGTCTGCTCGTTCCCCCTTCTGAAGACAAAGTGGCTTGCCAGATGCACCACCGGAGGCATCTTGTGCAGTGCCTCCTGAAGCGCCTTGTGGGTAAACTCCGCATCCAGCCGGATTGTGCCGGAAATGGCCTCGTCGCGGATGCCCTCCAGTTCCTGTGGCACTGCGGGCAGGGGGGAAAGCCCCTCCCCGCCCTTGCTGACGCCAAACCCGGCGAAGTTCCAGTCAGCGACGGGCCGGTCGGTGATATGCTTTTTGGTCATGTCGGTGAAGTTGGCGAGCGTATAGCGCTGCACCAGATATTTTTCGCCGTTGTGGAGCGCGGCAAAGGGCAGGTAGCGCAGAGCGCCGTCCGGGGCAAGCATGAGGGTTTTCGAGTTTTTCAGGTCCTCGGCGGCAGGTTTGATGAGCAAGTCGAAAAGTTCCCTGCCCTGTTTGTTCACCTCCGGGTTCCGGGAAACGACAGCGCCCCGGAAAGCGCTGACCTTTTTGACCAAAGCGTCTGCGCTGATGGCCACCTTGTGGGCCTTCATGCCCTCCCCGGTGGTGATGAGCAGCCACAGGCGGTCTTCCGGCATCAGGTACTGGATCAGAACCGTGCCCTCGCCCAGTTCGCCCAGGGGCTTTTGCAGGGGGCTGGTGTTGTCCAAGCGGTTGGGTTCGCCGGGTGCATCCGGGGCGAAGGCTTGCTTCACGTCCTCGAAGAAGGCGTCGAATGCCTTTTCGAGGGCCGCGTATTCGGGTTTTTCGGGGTCCGCCGCCGCCAGTTTTTCGGCCAGATCCCGGAAGCGCTGCTCCCACTTCGCCTCCCGGGGTGTGTAGGCCACCCGGCTGCGCCTGGGGTCGTCCTTGTCGCTCTTGCCGTTGAACTCGTGGTATTCCGCCTCCTTCAGCATATCCAGTACCTGCTGGCCCTCGGCAAGGCGGTTTTGGGCAAAGAGCCAGTCAGCAAGGTGGGTATAGGTTCCCTTGTGGCTTTTGAGAAAGCTCCGCTGCGAGGCCATGTCCATTTGGGTGTTGCCGGTCCGCACCTCTTGCAGGGTGTTGACCGCCTGTTTGACGTAAAAGATAGCCAAGTCAGGCTTCGAGAGCTTCCCGTAGAGATCGCCAAGGTTGCCCTGCACGCTCCACAGGTGTTCCGGTGTGCCGATCCGGGCAACTATCGCCAAGGCCCGTTTCATGAGCGGCTCTGCTTCGGCATATTGCGACTGGCCCTTGTACAGTGATGCAAGATTGTTCAGACTTGCGGCCACGTCGGGATGATCCGGGCCATACACTTTCTCGCCAATCGCCAAGACTCTCGTCATGAGCGGCTCTGCTTCGGCATATCTCTGCTGGCTTTGGTACAGAGCCGCCAGATTGTTCAGACTTGCGGCCACGTTGGGATGATCCGGGGGCAAGGCACTTTCCTGGATTTTCAGGACGCGCCGGTAGAGTGGCTCGGCCTGGGTATATTGCTTCTGGAGTTCGTACAGACCTGCCAGATTGTTCAGGCTTACGGCTACATCGGGATGGTCCGGCCCCAGTTGTTTTTCCCGAATTGCCAGCGCCCGCTGGTACAGCGCTCCGGCCTCGCTGTATTGGGCCAGAGCCGTATGCAGGACCCCCAGATTGTTCAGGCAGATGGCAACTTGAGGATGTTCAGCGCCCAGGCTTTTCTCCCAGATATCCAGGGTTCGCAGGTAGAGCGACTCTGCCCGGGCGTATTGGGACTGACGTCTGTACAAGGCTGCCAAATTGTTCAGGATAATGGCCACATCAGGATGGTCCGGCCCCACTTGTTTTTCCTGTATCGCCAGCGCCCGCTGATAGAGCGATTCCGCCTGCGCGTATTGAGCTTGGCTTCTGTACAGTTCTGCCAGACCGTTCAGGCTCTTGGCCACATCAGGATGGTTCGGCCCCAGTTGCTTTTCCCGAATTGCCAAGGACCGTTTCAGGAGTGGTTCAGTTTGAGCAGATTGCCCTTGGCGCATATACAGCGCTGCCAGATTGTTCAGACTTGCAGCCACAGAGAGATGTTCCGGTCCCAAGGCTCTTTCCCGGATCGCCAGGGACCGCTTCATGAGCGGCTCGGCTTGGGCATATTTCCCTTGGCGCACAGACAACGCCGCCAGACTGTTCAGGCTTGCGGCCACAGAGGGATGTTCCGGTCCCAGTTCCTTTTCCCGGATTGCCAATGTGCGCTTATAGAGCGGCTCGGCCTGCGAATACTGACCTTGTTTCTCGTACAACCTGGCCAGATTGTTCAAACTGGTGGTCAGGTCAAGATGATCCGGGCCATACGCTTTCTCGCCAATTGTCAAGACCCGCTGGGCAAGAGCTTCGGCCTTGGCGTATTGTCCCTGCCCGTAATACAGGACTACCAGACGGTTCAGGATTGCGGCCAGGTCGGGATGATCTGGCCCCAAAGCCTGTTCCTGTTCAGCCAGTTTGCGCTGCAGTTCGGACTCATCTTCAGCGGGCAGTGCTGGTGTTGCACCCAACAGAAAAAGCGCGACCAGCGTTGAAAAGAACAGAACAAAAACATAATGATTGCGCATGATGGTTCTCTTTTCTTGAACTTTGCGCGTGATAGAGCAATTCCGTTTTCACTGTTTTGTCATGTTGAGCGAAGCGACTTTTCAGTGCGAAGCACGGTAAAAGTCCATCTCCTGCCGCCTTCTCGGTATTCTCCATGACTGCTTTCACCGTGCTGGCGCA
>CAMNHX010000288.1 GCA_946539945.1 uncultured Desulfobulbus sp.
TTTTGCCACCAGCCGAATCAGGAATTTGATCAGTTCCACGGGTTTGGGGGTGTCAAACAAATCACGCAAACCCAGTTTGTTCAAATTGTTGCTTCCCTGTCTGGAATAAAAATTCAGGATGGACGGAGCGCTGTCTGTTGCCTCGTGCAGGTAGTGTATTTCATAGGGGCGAGTGCCCTTGTACGCCAGACGTTTTTGCCGGTACAGGGTTATGAATTTTTCATCGCTTGACCAGCTTCTGGTCTTGAGAGGTTGCAGGTATAAGCCAATCTCCGGGATACTGACCTCGCGAGGTGTGCCAGGCGTGGACAGATCCTTACCGAAAAATATCTTACCTGTATCATCAAGGCAGTTGTAGTTCTTCAGCCAGGTGATGCTCATTTCCTGACAGATTCTTTTGATCTCACTACCAAGTTTTTTGAGGGCCGCATCCCTACCGCGAACATGGAATTCTTTTTGAATATCGTTGGATAATGAATCGATCATTTCCTTTTGTTCAGGTATGTCTGTCCGTAAAATCCGGAATGGATGTACTGCTTCCTTGTTTTTTGCATAGGCAAGGATATATTCATGTGTAATATTTATCAGTTTTGAGTTACTCCTCTGTGCCTGTCTGGTGATGAATGTACCAATAAAATTTTCTTCACCAAAAACAGCATCACATGATATTTTCAGTTTGGCATATTCATTATCGTCAATACTGATGAACAGTACCCCGGACTCGTGTAAAAATGGGTATGCCGCCTCTATTCTCGACTTGAGTCCATCCAGCCATGTGTCGCTATGGAATGTATCTTTGTATGATTTTGCAGTTTTCGTGTTGTATGGGGGATCTATGTAGATTACCTTCACAGTTTGATGAAGAATCTGCATTTCCTTGCTGCGTAACCATGCCAAGTTATCTCCTAAAAGAATGCGGTTACGGAGAGGAAACGTTTTCGCAGAATCTGAAACAGTGGATGTTGACCATAAATTCAGATTTTCCATGGTAAAAAGTTATTTTTCAGTATCTTCCTGTTTTAGTATCTGAAAAACCCGTATATTACCTTGGACGATCAGTTTCAAAATACAGAAACAACCAAAAGCCAAAACTGAAATTGCCAGAAACCCGGCAATACTCCCAAAAAATTCTTCATTATGAATGGAACAGTACTCTTCAATGGCACGGAAAAAGGTATATATGATCATGATGATCACACCTCTTCTCATGAACTTCCTCCCAAGTTCTGCAATTGTCTATCGGTTTCCAAGACTTGTGCTGCTGTTTTATACTTGGAATGATCGAAGCCTTTTCTTTTTTCGTCTGTGTCTGGCTGCTTCATGCTCATGCCTTTGCCCGTTATGCTTCATTCCCTCTCTGCAAGCTGCATCCGGCAGACCGCCGCAAAGTCTTCGGGATAATGCCCGACGATAAATCGTGCCTGCGCCTCGGTAAAGCCACCCATGGCCCAAGGCAGCTTGGGCAAAAAGGCGTAGAGCAGGCGCTGGCCATTTGTCCGTCCCAGCCGCTTGCTGTATTCAATGGAAGTGACCATGCGTGCACCCAGATGCGCCAAAGCCTGCTGGGCCTTGAGCATGGCGCAATCCAGCGAGGCGCGCACGGCAGGACCTGCCTCAAGAATGTTGCCTACCGGACCTCCCGGCCCATCAGCGGTTGCCATCAGGTTCAGTTCCCACTGCGAAACCTGCGCCTTGGGCACAAAGAGGCACACGTTTTCATCCTCGTACACGACAAGGGAATCCGGCCCTGGTCCACCGTCTGTCCGGGTATTGTTGCGCAGACATTTCAGGTAGTCGGCAAAGAAATCGCTGTGCTGCTGCGCTGTGTAGCGCGCCAGCCAGTCAGCGACCAGATCGCCGCAGGCAAAGGCAGGAAGCAGCCCTTCCTGCACATCCGGCACGCTTTCCGGGATGAGCGCATATTGCTGGTGGATCATCTGGTGCGAGGCGTGCAGTCGGAAGCCGGTGGGGGAAAAGTCATAGCCAAAATTCCAGCCCCAGAGGGTGGCTGGGTTCGGCTCCTGACCAGACTGTTGCCGTGCGGTCAGTTCGGCAAGCACGGCCAGTCGCAAGGTTTCCAGTTCTTCCTCGTCAAGCGGGGCTTGCTTGCGGGGCACGGCCAAGGCCAAGTGTCCGGCCAAGGCCACATACACGCGCTGGTAATAGAGACGCCGCAGTCCGCTCATGTCAGCGGGCGAAAGCTCGGCAATGCTGTAGCGCCTTGAGGTATGGGCAAAGTTGGCGGCATAGTGCCCACCCGGAATATAGGAGTTGGCGCGCAGATACTCAAAAATTTCTCCGCCCTCGTGACGCTCGTCCGCTGTGATTGGGCTGTTGCCCTGGGCACCGGGGCGAAGCACCATGACGATCTTGTAGGCATCCGGCAGGGCAGGATTGTTGGCCAGGGTTTCAAAAAGTTCAGCGTTTTCCACCAAGGGCTTTTCCCGTCCTGGCTCACCTGCATAGAGTAGTCCGCTGGGATTGCCGTCTGGCGCGTGCAGAAAGCGGGCGCAGCTTTCAGCCAGCCAGACCAGTTCTTCCGGGTCTGTGGAGCTTGCAGCCACAGCGTAGCGCAGTTGCAGGGGCAGGGCGCAGACCAGCCCTTGCTGTGCCTCTGCGTCCAGTCCGCTCTGCGCCAGCACCTCTTTCAAAGAACAGGGCGGCAGGGGCTTGAGCGCGATACTGGCCGGGTCTTTGGCCCGGGTTGCCGCCCAGTTGGCGTCAATATAGGTGGCCCCGCGAAAGGGCAGGGGATTGTTGATCTCATAGACCGGATATGCGGCTTGGGCCTGAATATCGCCAAGCGGAAAGTTGGCCTGATTGTCCACTGGCGTGCCGTCCGGCAACTGACCCAGGGTTTCTGGGCAGGACGTTGCCCGCAGGTTGGACACGGAAAAGGCGGGCTGATGCTTGCCCACCCGAAAACGACCGTCTGGATGTACGCAGGAATGGAGCATGATGGTTCCCGGGTTGGTTTGGCAGCCCGGTAAAAAACGGTTTATTTTGCGTGAAGCATTCTGAAAGTGCGGGTTTTTCAAGGAGCCAATTCAAAGCGGATGATCAGCAGGCAACCCACCTTGCCGTCGTTGCAATCTGCCTGCCTTGGGTTTCAAAGGGAGTGATGCAGCTTCGACATACCCACGCTCATGCTGACAAATCAGTGATCCGCTGTGCGGGAGAGGAGAGCGGACAGAATCTTCTTGGGAAAGCGCAGGAACTCCCGCATCCGCATTCAGTCCAAGCCGGGAATGCGGATGCGGCGACCAGAGAGCTTGAACCGGTCACTGGAGAGCGAAAAACTCTCGCACATACCTTTCTTGCGAAAATAGTATGCCCGCCCGGTAATTTCAACCAGCTTCTTTGGTCTCTTGTGCGCTTGCCCGCTTGCTCTGGCGCACAC
>CAMNHX010000289.1 GCA_946539945.1 uncultured Desulfobulbus sp.
CGTCTTTCCTCTCTCCAGCGCCTTGTCGCACAAGCCATGCCCAATTCCAGACCCCCAGAGACGCTCATCAGCTTTCAATCCTGCCCCAAGGGCTACACCAGGGATCAGGACAAGGTCTTTGCACCGCAAGAGACCCTTGCCCGTTTTCGCGCCCGACTTTCAGCCTGCGGTCTGGACATCTTGCAGGAAATCCGCCGGGTTGACAAGGGGCGTCTGGACATTCCCGTGTACTTCAGCGTTTGCGGGGCTGAAGCCCGGCGCGTCATTGGCAACAAGAAGCAGATGGGCAAGGGCGCAAGCCCGGAACAGTCGCAGGCCAGTGCCTGCATGGAACTGGCAGAACGCTTCAGCTTTTTCAGCTTTCTGGAAAACCCGGCAAACTTTCTCAAAGGCGACTATGCAGACATGACTGCGCAGGGCTTTCCCGTGCTTCCCCTGGAAACGCTTCTGGATTCTGTGCATGACCAGAGGCATTCGCCAGAGCTTCTGGGCAGGATGCTGGCAGGACTGCCGCTCAACTGGGTCTGGGCGCGGCGGGTCAGCGACGATTCAGCGTGGCTTGTGCCCTTGAGCTGGTTTTATGCCATCAACGAGTTCAACGGCCCGGCAGCAGGCAATACCCTGGAAGAGGCAGCCTTGCAAGCTCTCTGCGAGCTGGTGGAACGCCACGTCTGCGCCCGCATCTGTCAGGAAAGGCTGGCTGTGCCAGAACTGGCCCCGGAGAGCGTGGCAAGTCCGGTTGCCCGCGAGTTGCTGGACAAGTTCCACCGCAATGGCATCCGCCTCAAGCTCTACGACTTTTCCCTGGACACCGGCATCCCCACAGTGGGCGTTCTGGCCTGGGACCCCACCACCTTCCCGGAAAAGAGCGAGATCGTCTTTACCGCAGGAACCACGCCGGGCGTGGACAAGGCAGTCATTCGGGCGCTGACCGAGGTCGCCCAGCTTGCCGGTGACTTCAACAGCGGTTCAAACTACGTGGCTAGCGGTCTGCCCAAGCCGCACAGTCTGGATGAACTGGCCTTTTTGCACTCTGGCAAAACCGTGACCGCTGCAGAGATTGCAGACCTGCATCGCCCCGACTTTCTGGACGAACTGCGGGCCTGTGCCGCCTCTCTGGTGCGTCTGGGGTTGGAAGTCTATGTGGTCAACGCCACCCACCCTGGCTTGCAGGTTCCAGTGGTCTATGCCATCATGCCGGGTGCGCATTTCCGGGAGCGGGCCGCAGGCGGCAATGCCCTGCTCTTTGCGGCCAAGCTGGCAAAAAACCTGCTTTCAGGCCAATCCTTGACAGACAAACTGGCAGCCATGCAGGACTTGGCCCCGGATGAATATGCCCTGCCCTTTTATCAGGGACAGCAGCTCTTTGAGGCTGGTGATCCTGAAGCCGCCCTGGCACTCTTGCGACAGGCCCTGGCGCTCTCGCCGGTCGAAGAGGACAGGCCCTATCTGTACTCTTATCTGGGCTGCTGTCTGCGGGATCTGGGGCGCTTTGCCGAGGCCATCGCTGAACTGGAACGCGGTCTGGCCTGCGACGAGGAACGGCCTGACATGCACAACGCCATGGGCGTTTGCCTGTACAAACTGAACCGCTTTGCCGAGGCAGCCCGACACTTTGGTCGGGCTGTGGCGCTCAATCCGGCCTCTGCCATTGACTATGCCAATCTGGCCCTGAATCTGGAAAAAACCGGACAGCTTGCCGAGGCCCGGCGCAACTATGAAACCGCGCTTTCCCTGGACGCAAGCATCACCTTTGCCCGCGAACACCTGGCTGCACTGAACCAGACGGAGACCCCCTGATGCGTCCCTTTCCTGAAAACCCGGAAAAAATCCTGGTGCGCTCCACCAACTGGATAGGCGATGCGGTCATGACCACGCCTGCCCTGAAGAGTCTGCGCCTGGCCTATCCCCACAGTGAAATCACAATGCTGGTGTATCCTTGGGTGAGCGACATTTTCCGCTACAGTCCCAGGGTTGACCATATCATGCTCTATGACAAGCGCGAGCGCCATCACGGTCTGGCCGGACTGTGGCGGCTCTCCCAGGAGCTGAAGCAGAAGCATTTTGACTGCGCGGTCCTGTTCCAGAACGCCTTTGAGGCTGCCCTTTTGAGCTTTCTGGCGCGTATTCCGGCGCGGGGCGGCTATGCCACAGACTGCCGCAGCCTGCTCTTGACCCATCCTGTGGAAAAAGCGCCCAACATTGTGATCAAGCACGAGGTCTTTTACTACCAGCGCATTTTGCGCGGTCTGGGCATTCCCACTGGAGAAAACGAGCTTGAGGTCTTTTTGCCCAACTTTGCCATTGATGCAGCCAAGGCCCGGCTGACCCAGCTTCTGGGCGAGCGCCGCTCCGGGATGAAAATTATTGGCTTCAACCCGGGTGCAGCCTTTGGTCCGGCCAAGCGCTGGCCTCCGGAGCGGTACGCGAAACTGGCCCAACTCCTTGGCAAGAGCCAGGAGACCCACATTCTCCTGTTCGGCAGCGCTGCAGACCAGCCCACAACTGCGGAGATCGTGGCCCATGTGGGCAAGAAGGCGCGACTCATCGATCTGGCTGGCCGCACGCGCCTGATTGAGGCCATGGCCCTGATTGGCGAGTGCGATGCCTTTGTCACCAATGACTCCGGGCTGATGCACGTGGCCGCTGCCCTGCATACGCCTTTGGTAGCGCTGTTCGGGTCAACCAACCATGTGGCAACCGGTCCCTGGTCTGCCAGTGCCAAGGTGGTCAGAAAGAGCTTGCCCTGCAGTCCCTGCAAGAAAAAACAGTGCCCTCTCAAGCATTTCCGCTGCATGAAGATGATTACGCCTGAAGAGGTGCTTGCCGCTTTGGAGTCCCTGCTGCATGAATCCTGAACGCGCTGCCGTTTTCCTTGATCGGGACGGCGTTATCAACGAACAGATGGGTTATGTGAACCATGTCAGTCGCTTTGTGCTTTTGCCCGGCGTTGCGGCAGCCATCGGGAAACTGAACAGGGCCGGGGTGCTGGTTCTGGTGGCAACCAGTCAGTCCGGGCTGGCACGGGGCTATTTTCCCGCTTCCCTGCTGCACGAGGTCCATGAGCTGATGCGGCAACAGCTTGCGGGGCTAGGCGCACATCTGGACGGGATCTACGTCTGTCCGCATCACCCGGAAGCCAAAGAGGCCCTGTACCGACAGGACTGCGACTGCCGCAAACCCAAACCCGGTCTTGTCCTGCGGGCTGCCGGGGAATTGGGGCTTGATTTGCTGAAATCCTACATGGTGGGCGACCGCTGGACCGACATCCGCTGCGGCGCGGCAGCGGGCCTGAAAACGGTTCTGGTGCGCACAGGCTATGGCCGGGGCGAGGAACTGTACATTGGTCCGCAGGAAACGGTGCAGCCAGAAACCGTGCAGGAGGA
>CAMNHX010000290.1 GCA_946539945.1 uncultured Desulfobulbus sp.
ACTGGAAAGCCTTCAGCGCTTCGCGCTTTCCAGCGAAGCGGGAAATGCAGACTTTCCAGCGAAGCGGTGAAAGTCGTAAAAAGACAAGACGGAACCGCTCTAATGACATGGCTTGTTGAACCCCTTCCCTATACCTTCTTGCCTGTCTCTTTTTCCGCTTTGCTCAACTTTTGCCACTCCTCCTTGCTCAAACCCAGACGCGAGGCCATGAGTGCATCCACAGCCTCCTGACCGCCCTGTTTTTCCGCTTCCTCCAGTTCCGCGTTCAGCGCCTTCAGTGCCTCGGGGTCTTGGTTCAGAATTTGGTGCAAGGCTTCCACTGCCTGACTGTGCCGCTCCATTTGCTCAAGCGTGTCAGAGTATTCCTGCATGGCTTGGCGTAACTCCTTGGTCGGCATGGATTTCACCATCCTCTGGCGACGCAGGCGGCGTTCTTCAAGGGTCAACTCGTCTGCGGCCAGCGCCTTCTGCCCTGTGAGTCTCGCCCAGATGCTCAATGGAAAGTACAGGGTTGCCATAACCATGAACGAAAGGAACAGCAACCAACCAACACCGCTCCATACGCCCAGCCAGAGGCGGTCATCCAGCATGGCGATGATCATCTCGTGCAGGAGTGCCCCCTTGCCCTTGCTCACGGTGCGCCATCCCTCCGGAGTCTGCGTCATCCACCAGGGAAAACCCAAAAAGCAAAAGACTGCAACAGGCCACAGCAACAGCCCCAGCACGGGACTCATCTTTTGCTCCATGTTGATCACCAATCGCAACTCACCTGTGGGCGAATGGGCGATAGCTATCCAGCGCAGGAAATACAAGCTGAAAAGCGGCACCAGCCAGCCACGCCAGAAGGCCAAGAACGCCGGTGATCACGCTTTTCGGCAAAGCGGCCGCCTCGGCCAGGCTTTGCGTGATGGGCAAGCTCGCGCCCAAGCGGATGGGCGCGGCCAGCATCCCGAAACGCTCCTCCCAGTCTGCCGGGAGAAACAAGGCCCAGAGTATCAAAAAAACAGCGGTCGCCAACAAGGCCCAAAAACCCCGCTTGAGCATGATCTGGTTCTTTTCGGGCCTGCTGTAGGGATCGATAATCTCCATAAGCGCTCCTTGTTGAAAAGCCTTCCTTATGCAGTTTTGCCCGCTGCCAGTTCTTCCTTGAGCAGACAGCAGGAGATGCGATGCAAGGGTCTGCCGTCCGGGCCATAGGCGATATTGTCCGGCTGCAGGAGCCTGTTCATCACGCAGCCTTCCGGGATGCGGAGCGGGAAAAAGCGGTCTTCGTTCAGTCCAGGATGGGGACGCAGTTCGTCCCCCACAATTTCCAGACTGTGGATCGGGAAATCCTCGCAGAGCGGACAGCGGTACACCCGACCATTGGGGAAGATGAAATAGTTTTCCGCTGCCAGACCCGCGCATTCAAAGGCATCTTCCGGGGCCAGATAGACCTTGGGCCAGACCACGTGCAGCCCCAAACGCGCCGCCTCTGCCGCGACCTGCGGCACTGCGGCAAACCAGGCTTCCGGCTGCACCTGCCAGCCTGAAGCCGGAATCGCCTCCTCCTGGGCGGGCTTGCCGCGCAGACCTATCACCTGCATGAAAAAGCGGCGGACGCCCAAAGAGGCGACCAGTTCCGGCATCCGCGCCACCTGCCCGATGTTCAGCGCTGACACGGTGCAGATGAGGCTCACGTTAAAGCCGCGCTCCACGGCCCGGCGGATGTTTGTGGTGCAGACCTGAAAACTGCCTTCCCCGCGAATCGGATCGTTGACAGCCGCATCCGGCCCGTCCAGGCTGAAGCTCAAGTAATCCAGTTCCTCTGGGCTGGTTTTGTCCAGCAGATCGTGGAAGAGGTAGCCGTTGGAATCCACGGTAACATGATAGCGCAGGGCCTTGGCCCGGCGGATAATGGCTGCCAGATCCGGGTGCAGGGTGGGTTCTCCGCCCAGAAGCACCAGATTGCTTGCCCGGTCAGGCCGGGCAAAGAGCGCCAGCCAGCGCTGCGCTGTGTCCAGCGAGAGCGTGTTTGTGCCGTGTTCTGGTGGATTGATGTAGCAGTGCCGACAGTGCAGGTTGCAGGCGGTGAGCAGGTGCAGAAAAACGTTGCGCTCTCCCGGCTGAAAGCCCACGGTGCGGGCCTCTTCAACCAGTGTGGATGGCTTCATGGTGTTCCTCCCGGATCTTGCGACAGGGTGTAGCGGGACAAGAGACTGTCCTGCCAGTAATCAGAGTTTTGGAAAAAGCGCTGAAACAGGGCCAGACTGTCTGCCCGCAGCACCTTGGGCACAAGTTCCACCCGCATTTCCCGGTAGAGCGGGTTCAGCCGGGACAGGTCCAGATTCGTGCCCCCGCCCATCACGTCTTCATAAGCCCAGACAATACGCCGCACGCCGGACAGCAGCAGAGTAGTGTAGCACATCAGGCAGGGTTCCAGGGTGGAATACACGGTAAGCGCGGCTGGATTGAGTTCAGGTCTTGTCTGCGCAAGCTGACGCAGGGCGCAGATCTCCGCGTGATCCAGTTCGTTGCGCGTCTCTGCCTGACTGTTGGCGCGACGCCCCTGCCCCACGATTTCGCCTGCATGGACCAGAACCACGCCTACCGGAAACTCGCCTGTTGCCAGTGCGGCGCGTGCCTCAACAAGCGCTGCCTGCATGAATGTTTCGTGTTCGCGTTTCATCATAAAGTTCCGCCCTTCAGGACGGGGTTGTTTACGGTAATACACTGTTGCTCTCCCTCTGTTGCGCCAGAGGGGTTCCACGTTCATTGTTCAGCGAAGCGGTGACAATCCGTTTCCTGCAAATCAGGAGAATCTCCAGCGCTTCGCGCTTCAGAATGACAAGAGCGCAGAGACGATCTTCAAAGCGGAAACGCTCTAGCGAGAACGACACATGCAAAGAAACCATTGCGGCTCTATTTGCCTATAGACACACTTATAACGATACTGTTCCCAGTTCTTGGGAAAGGTGTTGAGTGAGGGCAGTACCCTTTTTTTTATCTGATATGTTGTCACTCCCTCCTTCTCGTGATACTGACCTCTTGGATTACCTTTATAGGTAGTCTGCGAGGCCCAAAACAGAGTACCGTTTTCAATCCGAGGAATCTCGGGAAAAAAAATATAGTATTTCCAAATCACACCATAACGCAAGCTGCCAAGCCAATGCCGTCTGTGATCTGTTTGCCGGGGATGCTCAATGAGGGGGGTCGTTGCCGGACTCAATATCAAGGCTCCATACTTCTGCCATAATTTATGGTTCACTGATCCCTGCTCAACAAGACGATTCACCTCCAAGGCTGTTTCTGGCGAATACGGGTTGGGTAACCATGGTTGAAAACTGATGGATTTAACATCATCAATTCCAGCCCGTTTGAAAAGCTCCAAGGTGTCAC
>CAMNHX010000291.1 GCA_946539945.1 uncultured Desulfobulbus sp.
GGGGCAACAAGAAGACAGACAAACAGGAGAGGAACTTTCATGGCAGGACCGTGTTGTAAAAGCTTTTCATTCTGGGGTGCTTCTGTTCTGTCTTTTTTACTCCTTTCAGTGCTTCGTTGAAAAGTCTGCATTTCCCGCTTCGGCGGAAAGCCTGTAGCGCGAAGCGCTCAAGGCTTTCCAGTGCGCCAGCACGGTGAAAGCAGTCATGGAGGATACCGGGATGGTGGCAGGAGAGGCTTTTGCCGACATTCTGGAAACCGACAAGAGACGGATTTTTCCCGCTTCGCACTGAAAGACTTTTACCGTGCTTCGCACTGAAAGACTTTTACCGTGCTTCGCACTGAAAAGTCAGCGCTTCGTGCTTCAGGCTTTCCAGCAAAGCGGGAAATCGTAAAAAGACAAAACGGAACTGCTCTAAAATATACCCCAAAGAATCGTGGCTGTTCGCGGATAGCTCTGGACAGGTACGGACGGAAAAAGCCCCTGAATCCTTGTAGATTCAGGGGCTTATGGATTCCGGCGGATCTTGCCGGAGTATGTCTTGGTGGAGCTAATCGGGATCGAACCGACGACCTCTTGAATGCCATTCAAGCGCTCTCCCAGCTGAGCTATAGCCCCGTAAGCAAGGTCAAAAAATGTGCCGTCCTGATACCACCCATTCGGCGGTATGTCAAGTTCTTCCCGTTTCTTTTTTCAGGCATGGGGTATTGCTGTTGCCAATTACCAAGGTTCTTGGTAGAGTCTCTCGCCTGCCTCGTAAGTGAAACGCAAGACAGGTTGTCATTTTGTCTCTGTTCCGGCATTCAAATTCAGAGCCGCCCTGCCAAGACGTTCCGGGTGGCTTTTTACATGGTGACGCTTGATGTTTGCATTGAGAAACCCCCTGCACGGCTGGTTTTCCCAGGACATGGCCATTGACCTCGGTACAGCCAACACCGTTGTGTATGTCAAAGGCAAGGGCATTGTGTTGCGGGAACCCTCGGTCGTAGCAATCCGCAAGGACGCCCGCAGTAGCAAGGTGCTGGCAGTAGGCGGCGAGGCCAAGGACATGCTGGGCCGCACGCCGGGCAACATTGAGGCCATCCGGCCCATGAAAGACGGTGTGATCGCTGATTTTGACGTTGCCGAAGCCATGCTTCGCTACTTCATCCGCAAGGTCCACAATAACCGGCGACGTGTGCATCCCCGCGTCGTCATTTCCGTGCCTTCGGGCATCACCCAGGTGGAAAAACGAGCCGTGCGCGATACGGCGGAAGAGGTGGGCGCCAGAGAAGTCTATCTGGTGGAAGAACCCATGGCCGCAGCCATCGGCGCGGGCCTGCCCATCACCGATCCAACCGCCAATATGGTGGTGGATATTGGTGGCGGAACTACAGAAGTGGCAGTCATTTCGCTTACCGGCATCGTGTATTCAAAATCGGTGCGCATGGCTGGCGACAAGATGGACGAAGCCATTCTCCAGCACATCAAGCGCAAGCACAATCTGGCCATTGGCGAACGCACGGCGGAAGAAATCAAAACCACTATAGGCGATGTGCTCCCGGAAGAGCCATATGCGGTCATGGAGATCAAGGGCCGGGATCTGGTTGCTGGCGTGCCCAAGACCATCACCATTTCCTCGCAGGAGATTCAGGGAGCCATTGTTGAACAGGTGGACGTGATTGTGGATGCTGTCAAAAGTGCGCTGGAAGCCACACCGCCCGAACTGGCCGCAGACATCGTGGATCACGGCATTATGCTGACCGGCGGTGGCGCCCTGCTGAAAAACCTTGACACCCGCCTCCGCAATGAAACCAGTATGCCCATCATTGTGGCCGAAGACCCGCTGTCTTCGGTGGTTCTGGGTTCAGGGCAGGTGTTGGACCGGCTGGACATTTTACGGGAAATCGCCATTGACTGAAGGTCATGGGGCTGTCCGCTCCCCTGTGGTAAAGACCTGTGTCGGCTTCCCTTGAACTGCCATGCGTAAACAACTCCGCAAAAAACGCAGCAACCGGGCGCAGTACCTGCGCGCAGTGGGTGTGGCTGCCCTGCTCCTGATTCTGGGTGTGTTTTTTCTGGTGACGACCTTTGGCTCCCAGCAGTTCGGGTCCCTGCACAAGATCATGATGGAAGTGGTCGGGCCAGTGCAGAGAACCGCCACCAGCACTATCGCCTCTCTGGGAGCCATCAAGCGCGACTATATCGACAGCATCCAGAACTTCTTTGCGCTCAACGAGGAAAACAAGCGGCTCACCCAGCAGCTTCGGGAGACTGAAGCGCTGTTGAACAAAAGCCGGGAGGCCATGGCCACCAACGCCAGCCTGCGCAAACTCCTGGACTTCAAAAGCGCAACCACCCTGCCCAGTGTGGCTGCGACCATTATCGGCAAGGATCCCTCGCCTTTTTACCGGTCCGTGATTATTGACCAAGGGGCGAACAGCGGCATCACCAAGGGGAGTCCGGTGGTGTGCAGTGAGGGCGTGGTTGGCCAGGTGTTCACCACCTCTCCCAACTACTCCAAGGTCCTGTTGGCCATTGCACCATCCAGCGCCATTGATGTACTCTTGCAGGAATCCCGGGTACGCGGCATCCTGAAGGGGACGGGCAAGATGACCTACCGGCTGGAGTACATCCTGACCAACGTCAAGGTCAAGGTGGACGATGTGGTGGTCACAGCGGGTTACGGCGGTGTCTTTCCCACCGGCATTCCGGTTGGCCGGGTGTCCAAGGTCTTTCTCCAGCCCCAGGGGATGTTCCATGAGATTGAGGTGGAGCCGGTGGTGGACTACCAGACCATAGAGCATCTGCTCGTTATCAAAAAAAACGACCTCAATGAAATTCTTGATCAGCCCGCTCACCCTTGAAGGCTGGCAGACAGAATGCAGGATTGAGCGCTGCTCCTGAACAGCCATGATTTTTTTCAGCTTCCTTCTTGTTGGGACGCTTCTCGTCATCCTGCAAACAACGCTTTTAATGCCTACCCCAATCTGGCCTTTTGCGCCGGATTTCTATTTTATTTTCGTTGTCTATATGGCCCGGCGGCTGCCCATCTTTTCGTCGCTGGTGCTGGTGTACCTGATGGGTCTGATGCTGGACGTGTTGAGCGGCACGATTCTGGGAATGTCCTCACTCCTGTGTTTTGCCTGTTTTGGACTGGTCCGCCTCTTTTCCGAAAGACTGGTACTCCGGGATCTCTTCTGTTCCATTCCGCTGGTTTCGTTGGCCTTCTTTCTGCTGTCCGGGCTGGTGTATGTCATTTTTGACTTTCTCAACCAGGGACAACTGGTCCCGTGGGACTGGTGGGAAATGGGCATACGAACCTTGATGGTAGCGATCTTTGCCTGGCCTTTGTTCCGTTTTCTTGACGTGGTCTATGAACACAGTCTCACCG
>CAMNHX010000292.1 GCA_946539945.1 uncultured Desulfobulbus sp.
TGGGTTCCTGCTTCAACGAGGCTGCCCAGAGGAACAAGGCTTGGTTTTCGCCGCAGGATTCCCCAATGCGGGGAAGTGTACGGTTGCGAACCAAGCCCCTATTCCCTCAATGTCGTCAACTTAAGGGAAAAATGTTTGAAAATAAGGCGTAGGGGCAGACCCGCGTGTCTGCCCCAAATGCGGAAATCCCGAACCACGGAGAGTAGCCGGGCGCACACATGGGTGCGCCGAACCGGCGCACTGCTCTTCTTGGCGTCACCGAGCAGCCGGGCGCACACATGGGTGCGCCCCTACGGGAAATGGCTCTGTACCCGACCGAAATCGCTCCTGATATTCCTTAAGTTGACGACATTGCCTTGCTTTGCAGCATCGGCACGCACAGCGGTGTTGGCGGTTTCTCGCCAGTTCCTGATAATGCTACTCCTGCTCTCCAAGGGCGTTCCGGGATACCCGAAGCCGCCTTGGCTTGGTGATTCCGCAGAGTACGGCAACAGGTACGGCGCTTCTGGTCCAGACTGCTCATTGGCGGCCTGTGTTTGAACCGGGACAGATGGTGTTTGCACGGTCGTGATCGCTGTCGCTGTCCAGACCGTTGTGCATTTTGAGTTTTGACCTGTGTGTCAGCAGGATTTTGCAGGCACTGACGACCTTGGGCAGCGTGTTGCAGGTCTGCCCAGTTTCGGGAATGACTCCCGCATGGTATGATGCGGATGGACGCGATTGCAGACAGAGCTGGTCCCGGCAGAGTGTGGAGGGGTGAGGGTGGAGTTTGTTTCACTGCACTCTTTTGCCTGTGCCGGAACTGAAAAGTCCGCACTGAAAACACACCACACGGAGAGGCGCATCCTTTCCGACAGGAATGTCGGGGAGGATGCGCCAAATATAGAATGAAAACGCGGAAGCAACCTGATCACGTTCTGATTACCGGGGCCACCGGCGCGATAGGCAGCGCTCTTGCCCTGGAATATGCCGCACCCGGCGTCCAACTGACCTTGCAGGGACGCCGGGAAGCAGTTTTGCTTGAACTTGCCACCCGCTGTCGGGAAAAGGGTGCAGAGGTCTGCACGCAGGTGCTGGACCTGCGGGATCGCCCGGCACTCCTTGCCTGGGTGCGGGAGCTGTGCCAGTGCGACACGCCAGATTTGGTGATTTCCAATGCAGGTCTGAACACCAACACGGGCGCGGCAGGTCAAGGTGAACCTTTTGCCGAGGTGGAAGCCCTGGTGGAAGTCAATGTACTGGCTGCCATGGCGCTGGTCAGCGAGCTGATACCTGCCATGCGGCAACGCGGTTCTGGCCAGATTGTCCTGATCAGTTCTTTGGGTTCGTACTACGGCCTGCCCATGACGCCCAGCTACTGCGCAAGCAAGGCCGCACTCCGGGTCTATGGCGCGGCCCTGCGCAGTTGGCTGCACGCTGAAGGCATCCGGGTGAACGTGGTCTTGCCTGGCTATGTGGCTTCGCCCATGTGCGCGGCCATGCCTGGCCCCAAACCCTTCCTCTGGCAGCCTGACCGGGCGGCGCGGCATATCCGGCAAAGGCTGGAATGGGACTGGGCGCGGATTTCCTTTCCCTTTCCCTTGAATCTGGGCGTCTGGCTGCTGTCCCTTTTACCAGCCTGTCTGGCCATGCCCATAGCCAAACTCTTTGGCTATGGCCGCTGATTTCTGGACGCCTCTGGGACTGGGCGCGGGGTTATGGTGCTTTGTCCTGCTGGTTGAGCAGAGGCTGCAGCCTCGCCCTGCTCTTTGTCGTTCACCAATCGCCTGGACTGTGCAGACCGGGCTGATCCTGATGGCCTATGCACTGCTCCTGCTCCTGCTGGCACGACCTTTCTGTGCTGCCGTGGCCACTGGCGCTTTGATCGTGACTCTGGTTCTGGTCAGCAACGCCAAGATGCACAGCTTGCGCGAACCTTTCATCGCTCAGGATTACGAATACTTTCTGGATACGCTGCGCCATCCGCGCCTCTTTCTGCCCTTTCTGGGTGTGCAGGGTTTTCTGCTGGCGGCTGCGGGCTTTGTCCTCGCTGCCTGCGGCCTGATGCTGGAGCAGCCGCCCTCGCCACGCTGGCTGCTGGCCGGACAGGGGGGCGCACTGGCCTTGACGCTGTTTGCGGCAAGCTGCTGTCTGTTTCTGGCCTGGCGTCATCCCCTGCCAGCCAGCTTTGAGGTATGCGCTGATCTGCGAAAACTCGGACTCTTGCCTGCCATCTGGGCCTATGCCTGGGCCACCAGAAGCCTGCCAGACCTCTCCTCTTCGCCCTTTGCCGGAAAAGTGCCGCGACCGTCGCGCCGCCTTCCCCTGCCGCACCTGATCGCAGTGCAAAGCGAGTCCTTTTTTGATGCGCGACCCCTGTATGCAGGCATTGACGCCGCAGTGCTGCACCACTTTGATTGCCTGCGCCGCGAGGCTGCCTTTTGGGGCAGGTTGCGCGTTCCGGCCTGGGGTGCAAACACGGTCCGCACCGAGTTTGCCTTTCTTTCAGGCGTTGCGCAGGATGAACTGGGTGTCCACCGCTTCAACCCCTACAACATGATAGCTGCCGGGCATCTGACACCTGCCCTGCCCCTGTACCTGAAAGGTCTGGGCTACAGAACGCTCTGCATCCATCCCTATGCCGCGCATTTTTACAAGCGAGACCGGGTTTTTGCAGCCTGGCGCTTTGACGGGTTTTGGGACATCCGCCACTTTGCACAGGCACACCGCTACGGCGCCTATGTGACGGATCTGGCTGTGGCCCGGGCCATTCTGGAGGCGCTGGCAGAGGCGCAGGACCCGCTGTTCATTTACGCCATTACCATGGAGAACCACGGGCCACTGGCGCTGGAGCCTCTGCGCGCCAAAGACAGTGCAGTCCTGTATCAGGGAGCGCCACCTCCTTGGCACGCGGATCTGACCCGCTATCTCCGGCATCTGCGCCACGCGGACCAGATGGCCGGAACCTTGCGGGACGCGCTGGTTGATACCGCCTTTCCAGTCAGTTTGTGCTGGTTTGGCGATCATGTGCCCATCATGCCGGAGGTTTATGCCCAAGCGACTTGCAAGGTAGCTGACACGGATTGCCTTGTCTGGCGCAACCCGGCGGATTGGACTGCTCTGGGGCTGGAAGCGCCTTCTGGAGTTGTCCGGAATCCGGAAACCCAAGAGGCCCACCGGTTGGCCCTGCACTGGCTGCAAGCTGAAGGACTGTGGCTGGAAGATCGGGTTTGAAATGCCTCTGTCGCGGCTTTTCCCCATCCCGTTCAGAGACAATATGAAGTGACCTCCATTTATCGGGCTGCGGATTGCTTGGTGCACGTGCCGTGTGGGATTGCCTTTTAGGGGGTGTTTACACAAGTGTAACATTCTGATAACATTCAAAAAATCTCC
>CAMNHX010000293.1 GCA_946539945.1 uncultured Desulfobulbus sp.
TACCACAAAAAAATACATCGTCAACTCTTTTCCTTTATCCCCTCGCACTTTCTCTTCGAGCAACCGCTCAAAACAAAACCCCGTGCAAGGGAGCGCCCTTATACCCCATCCCTCCCATCCTTGGCAAACACTTTTAACAACCAAGGAAACGATTTTCTCCTTACCCTCTGAATTCATTCAAAAATCTTCCAAAACTCCCTGCACCGCCCCGGCTACCATCTCAACGCTGATACCTTCCATACAACGGTGGTGCTGGCAAAAACGCCTGCGACAACGCAGACAACTCAAGCCTTTTGCCTGCACGACCCGGTGTCTGGTGTGATAGGGTCCCACCCGTTCAGGATGGGTCGGACCAAAGAGCGCAACCACGGGTACTCCTGCCAGAGCGGCCATGTGCATAGGCCCGGTGTCCACGCCCACATACAGAGTCGCCCGCTTGACAAGCGCAGCCGAGGCGTCCAGATTCAACCTGCCTGCGGCAATATGTACAGTCTCTTGTGGCATCTGTAAGGCGATTTCCCGTAGCAGAGGCAAGTCTCCCGGAGAACCGCCAAAAACGGGAACCAGCCCGAAGTCTGTCAGCCGCACGGCAAGCGCGGTCCAGCGGTCCGGCAACCATTCCTTTGAGGGCCAGCGTGCCGCAGGCTGCAGATAGGCCAGTCGCGTTTCAGGGGACAAACCGGCATCCAGCAAAAAGGCAGTGGCTTCCTTTTCCGCCTGTTCAGTTGTGGCGAGAAAAAAATCGCTCTCCTGTACCTGAACGCCCAGATGGGTGGCAAAAAGGCAGTTTTTCTCTACCGCGTGCAACATTCCTTCCGGCGTCTGGATCTGTTCATGCTGGAACAGGGTATTCAGTTCACGGGCCTCGGCAAAGCCGAGACGCCTGCCTCCGGGATTTGCCAGCGCCAGGAGGCCGCTTCTGAAAGAGGCTTGAACGTCCAGAACCACGTCATAGGGACTGGCTTTGAACTCGGCACGCAGACCGCGCAGCGTGGTGAGCAAGGCCCGGAAAGCGTCCCAGTACACGCCTTTTCCGGCCTCCGGGTTACTGGTGGCTGGAATGTGCATGGGATAGACAGCGTCAATGGCCGGATCAGCAAGCAGCAGGGATTGAAAGGCCCTGTCCACAACCCAGCCGATGCGGCAACCAAAAAGACCGCGCTTCAGTGCGTGGGCCAGAGGCAGGGTATGGATCACATCACCCAGCGAACTCGGCTTGATGATGAGAATGCGTGGTGTATTCATGCCTGATGCGCTTCGTCAGCAAATTGCAGATGATACAGGGTGCTGTATTCGCCACCCAAAGCGATCAGCTCTTCATGGCTACCCTCTTCAATCAGCCTGCCCTGCTTCAGCACCACGATGCGGTGGGCATGGACAATGGTGGAAAGCCGGTGGGCAATCACAATGGTGGTGCGGTTCTGCATCAGGTTATCCAGGGCCTTTTGCACCTCCCGTTCCGATTCGGTGTCCAGGGCAGAGGTCGCCTCGTCCAAAATCAGGATGGGCGCATTCTTGAGAATGGCCCGGGCAATGGAAATGCGTTGCTGCTGACCACCAGAGAGCCGCACGCCTGCCTCTCCGATCACGGTTTCAAAACCCTGGGGCAGTTCCTCAATAAAATCCAAGGCAAAGGCAGCCCGTGCAGCTTCGCGCACCTCTGACTCACTGGCGTTGTTTCGACCGTACATAATGTTGGCACGAACCGTATCGTTGAACAGGATGGTCTGCTGGGTCACAACAGCGATCTGTTGCCGGAGGCTGCGCAGGGAAATATCCCGGATGTCCTGACTGTCAATCCTGATTGCGCCAGCGGTTACATCATAAAAACGCGGGACCAGATTGCTAAGCGTGGTCTTGCCGCTCCCGGAAGGCCCCACCAAGGCTAGCATTTCGCCGTGTTGTACTGTCAGATTGAGGCTGTGCAGCACATCCGGGTTGCCGGGATAGTGGAAGGAAACCCGGTCAAACTCGAGACAGCGCTGAAATGGCGGCAGGTCTCTGGCCCCGGATTTTTCACGAATATCCGGTTGTACGTCCAGAAGGGCGAAGAGACGGTCTGCGGCTGCCATGCCCTGCTGAATGGTGGAATTGATGTTGGTTACACCCTTCACCGGTTCGTAGAGCATGATGAGCGCTGTCAGAAAGGACATGAAGGTTCCGGGTGTGGAATGACCGTTCATCACCTGCATACCGCCAAACCAGATAATGAGCGCCATGCCAATGCCCCCCATGAATTCCACCATCGGATGCGCCAAACAGCGGTAGCGGGCGTTTTCCATGAGGTTGTCCATAATGGCCTGCAACTTGGCGGCAAAACGCTGTTTCTCGTATTCCTCTGTGGAAAAGGCTTTGACAATGCGCACACCGGCAATGGTTTCGTGCAGGTGATTGCTGGCCTCGGCCATCAGGTTCTGATAGCCTATGCTCAAGCGACGAAATTTCCTGCCAAAGATGACAATCGGCCCGGAAGCCATGGGCAGAAAGACCAGAGTCACCAAGGCCAGCCGCCAGTCCATGTAAAAAATGACAGCCAAAAGTCCCACAACCGAACAGAGATCGCGCAACAGGCGGATCAGAGAATGGGAAACTGCACTCTGCAACATGGCAACATCGTTCATGATACGGGAAATCAGCTCACCTGTGGGCGTGTTCTGGAAATACGACAGGGACAGCGTGTACAGGTGGGCATAAACCTTGTTGCGCAGATCACGGATAATGCTCTGGCCTACCTTTTCCAGCGTGAAGGAATAAGAAAAGTAGAAAAGACCCTTGATGAAAAACACGGCAAGCAGGGCCAAGGGCAGCAGGTACAGGAGCTGGGCGTCCTTGCGGTAAAAGATCTCGTCCAGAAGCGGCTGCACCATCCAGGCTTGCAGGGCGTTGAACAGACCGACCACCACCATGCAAGCCATGGAGAGCAGGAGCTTGGGGGAATAGGGTTTGAGTTCCCTGCCCAAGCGCTTCAGGGTTGGATCCTTGCACAGAAGAAAAAAGCTGTTGAGTTTGAGCATTGGGGCTGTGTTGTCAAAAAGTTCCCGGTTTATGCCAGTTCACCGTCATAGTTGCCCTTCAGGTAGGGCAGGTCCCTGCCCTTGCCAATCCAGAGTGCGGCGATCAGTTGCGCTTCCCTCCTGGCAGCACCTTGGCTGATGTCTGCCACCAGATAGTCCACGCCACTGGCGACCAGTTCCTTGCCGTATTCCAGAAGTGAAAACGGCTCTCTGGCAGAGAGGCTCACCCCATCTTCGCGGGTCTTCAGCACGTAACGCTCACCACGCCGACTTTGCAGGGCGTAATGGCCTTTGAAATGAGGAGACTGGGCACGGGCTGTGAACAGGGCGGGTCTGCCGTAGGCGAGCAGTCCGA
>CAMNHX010000294.1 GCA_946539945.1 uncultured Desulfobulbus sp.
GGACTTTTACCGTGCTTCGCACTGAAAAGTCGCTTCGCTCAGCATGACATAAAAAATGAAAACGGAATTGCTCTAATATATATGTTCTACTTGACCTGACTTTGTAAGGGATTACGACGCAAAACGGGCGGACCGCTTCGGCGATCCGCCCGTACAAGCATCTTGAAGACGTGTTGATTCAAAAAACGATCATCGATGAACATTCTGGTTTCAGCCCTAGGCACGCAACCGGTCATTATTGAAGAGACCATCGCCTTCTTCAACCCCGCAGTCCCGGATTTCTACGCCAACAGCCCGGTTTTTCCGCAAATCACCGCAGACCGGAAGGGAGTAGAGCGGGTGGACGAGGTCTGGTTGGTGACAACTGATCAGCAAGCTGTGGAAAAACAGACGGCTGACGGAAAAATCAGAACTGTCCCGTCCACACGGGAGCATTTTACGACCATCAAACGGGACTGCGCCCGGTATGGTGCAAAGATCAGGCTCTTTCTGCTGCGCAGGGTGGCGGACATCACGGGCAAGGCAGAGGCCGAGTACTTCCACGACCTGGCGCTGCAGGTCGTGTTCTGGGCAAGAAAGCGCACAGAAGGGGGCAAACTGTACCTCTCCCTGGCCTGCGGTCGCAAGACCATGAGCGCGGATATGCAGGATGCCGCCTACTGCTTTGGTTGTGACCAGCTCTTGCACATCCTGGGCGATAAAAAAGAAGAGGCCCAGCCCGTGCTGTTGGGGACAGTGACCGCCAATCCTGCCTTGCAGGTACGGGCAGTTCCAAGCTTCGCCGAAGCCGAAGTGCTGGAATGCCCGCCAGAGAAAGCCTTTCTGGACACTATTCGGCAACAGCAGAGCGAGGCCCAGCATTTCTTCACCACCTATTACCTGAAAGAAGATGAAACCCGGGCCAATTTCCCCATTCTCTACACCTTGCCGCCGGAGCGTATCGAGGCGCTGAAGGCGGAACGCATCGGACTCGAACCGGCCCGGCGAGAGGCGGAACTTGAGTGGCTGCGCCGCCTGCCCAAGCTGGACCTGCACTGCCATCTGGGCGGTGTACTCTCGCCTGCGGAGATGATCGAGGTCGCCCGCTGCTGTGAGCCGGACCTTGCGGATGCGGCCCGCAGCAATCCTGACTTCGCCGCCTGGCGGGGCGCTTTGCAGTCGCCATCGGAGACGCCCGCAGGCGGCTGGAAGCAATGGCTCATCGCGCAGGCAGCACAGATGCGCGTCCACAAAAGCCTGGTAGCGGCGGCCCTGCTTTCGAACTGTCGTCCCGAAGAACTGGAGCGCCGCATCTACGGGCAATATTTGAACGAAAGCGCCTTTTGCGGCATCGGCCTGAACGCCTACGAGAAGCTCGGCGACCTGCAAGGGTCCGCGCTTTTGGGCAACGAGACGGCCCTGCGGGAAACCGTGCGAACCTTGCTGCGACGCTGCAAGGCGGAAAACCAGTTCTATCTGGAACTGCGCTGCTCGCCGCTGAACTACGCAAGCGAAACCTTCCCGGCGAAAGCGGTGATCCGCGCCGTTCTGGAGGAACTGGACCGGGAAGCGGACACGGTGCAATCCTCCATCCTGCTGATCGCCACCCGGCACGGCAAAAAGCGGGAGGTCAAGCGCCGCATCGCAGACAGCCTGCAACTCGTGCGCGACATGGAAGATGACCCGCTCTTTGCCGCCCGCTTTCGCGGCTTCGACCTGGCAGGCAACGAAAGGGAAATTTCGCCGGAAGAACTGCGGCCCTCTTTTCTGGACATCATGGAGGACTGCCGCAACATCACCATCCACGCGGGCGAGACCGAAGAGGCCGAAAGCATCTGGGAGGCGGTCTATCACCTGAACGCCGAGCGCATCGGCCACGGCCTGACCCTGCGCGAACGGCCCGACCTGATGGACAAATTCCTGGAGCGCGGCATCGGCATCGAAATGTGCCCGTCCAGCAATTTTCAAATAGAGGGCTTTGGGGACAACTTTCTGCCCGAAACCGCGAACCTGAAGCCATACCCGCTCAAACAATATCTGGAAAAGGAACTCAAGGTCTGCGTGAACACGGACGATCCCGGCATTTCCCGGACCACGATCACAAACGAGCTGCACCGGGCCGCACGGCTCACGCCGGGCGGTCTGTCCAAGTGGGAGATTCTGCAACTGCTCTGCAACGGCTTCCACAGCGCCTTTTTCCCCTATGCCCGGAAAAAGCGGCTCATCCGCCGGGTAGAGCGGGCCTTGGGTGAACTCATCAAGGAAAACAGGCGGTGAAAAAGAGCGGAGTGTGGAGAGTGGGCTTTCCAGCACGAAGCGCGATGAAAGGAGTGAAAAGTGGAGTTGTCCACCCTCGTATTACGCAGGGCTTGGCAAGCCCGCGACGTTTCCCGTGCTGCCGTACTGAAAACTCCACACTTCACTCTCCAAACTCCACACTCAAACTTCCCCAATGGAGGGGCGCTTGTACTCTGGCATGAAGACCAGGGTTGTGCGCCACATATCGGATGAACACGGAAAAGGTGCTTTGCATCCCGCGTGCAGCCTTGCAGGCGGTTTTTGATCTCTCCCTGCCGCACTGGCCGCTTGAGGTGGTCACGCTGAACGCCCTGCCCTTTGGCTATGTGGAGCGCCAGCTTGCGGAAAACGATTTTACCCGGAAGCAGCTCATTCCCTATGCCCTGGTTTTTGATGCGCTGGGCCAACTCTTCACCTACCAGCGGCACGGTTCAGAGGCACGACTGGTCGGCAAGCTGTCCGCCGGCATTGGTGGGCACGTGAATGAGCAGGACAGGGGAGAAACCCTCGCTGCACGGCTTTTGGCTGCGCTGCTGCGCGAAATGCGGGAAGAGATCGGACTTGTGCCCAAGCCTGATCAGATCCGGCTCCTGGGCATGATTAACGAGGACACCAGCGCAGTGGGCCGGTGTCATATTGGCGTGGTGTTCCGCGTCAGTCTGGACGAGTCCCTGCCTGCCTCCTTTGCCGGAGAAATCGCCAAACCAGTCTGGCAGATGCCCAGCCAGCTTGAACTGGCACACTTTGAACTTTGGTCTGCCTTGGCCATAGGACTGTCCGGGATGGAGGACTGATCGTGAAGACACATGTCTGTCTGGCTTCTGGCCAGATTCTGCCCAACGTGCTGCCCGTACTGCTGGAAAAACCGCACAGGGTGATCCTGCTCGTTTCTCCAGAAATGCAGACGCAGGCAGAACGGATGCGGAAAATTTTTCAGGATCGGGCCATTCAGGTGCGCAGCTACGAAATCCCGGCCTATGGTTTTGCCGATACGCTTGAGGTCTGCGACGCGGTCATTCGGGACTACCCGGACGACGAACTCACACTGAACGTCACTGGCAGCACCAAGATCGTCGCGCTGGCGG
>CAMNHX010000295.1 GCA_946539945.1 uncultured Desulfobulbus sp.
CTTCAGAATGACTTTCCAGCGAAGCGGTGAAAGTAGTAAAAAGACAAAGCGGAACCGCTCTAATACCAGGGACTCTCCGGGCTGCGAGGGGATGCGGGTTCAGGCGCTTCTGGAAACCATTGGGGAAGCCGTTTCATGGCAGAGGCAGAAGGGGGACTCTGGCTTTTGCACAGGTCTCATCCCGCCTCTGCAGGCGAAGACAAGGGAAAAGGCAAGTGGGTTTGCGCTTGCCGTCTCCGCCTGAAGGGCGGAAATGGATGCGTAACCAGCTTGCCTGTTCAAACCCTGCTTTTCCTTGACGCCGCGAACTCCATCACATAAAACAAAGGCAGGCAGACTTTTCCGGTAAACGGCAGGCAAGAGGTGTCTGTACGTGCATTTGCCGGTTTTGCCAACCCTTTTATGAGGCGCGTCTTATGGAAAATATCAAATGGCTGACCAGTCTTTTGTACAATCCCTTAACCATTGCCTTTGCCGTGGGTTTGGGGGTGGGGCTGCTGGTAGCCTGTTTGGTCTGGGTGCGGGGCTGCATGAAACTCCGGACTGCCAACAAGGCCCAGCGCAAGCTACGGGAACATCTGCAAACCAAGCTGGAACTTGACGCCATGGAAACGGAACGCCGCAAGCAGGAGTGCCAGGCATTGCGGCAGGAGCGCGACAATCTGCGCAATCTGGTGCAGGTCATCAACCAGAAGCCGGGACGTCAGGAAATGCGTCAGCTCCAGGTGTACCAGCGGGCAGTGGAAGCCATGTTCGCCAAGTCGCCCGGCTTTGCGCCGGTCTGGCAGATGACCCTGCAGGAGGCTGAAGAAGAAGTGGCCAAGGCGGAAAACGGGCTTGTTCCCTTCATTCGGCGGCTGGCCGGGATGATTACGGGCGACCGCAGCAAGCGTCCGCTTGAACTTGAACAGAACATCAACAGAGAGGCGTGACTCCGCATCCAGGGGGTGATGGTGCGCTTTCCGGGTGCGGCATCATCCTGGTGCATCCCAAATTTCCGGAAAACATCGGGGCTGCGGCACGGATTGCCTGCAATTTCGGCATTCACGAGTTGTATGTGGTCAACGGCAACGAGGAGCGGCCCGACGAAGAAAGAATGCTCAAAATGGCCACCCACAAGGCGGCCTTTCTCATTCATGCGATCCGCTACTGCGCCGACACGGCAGAGGCTGCCGCTTCCTTCCAGTTCATTGTGGGCACAACAGCCCGGCAGGGGCGACGGCGGCTGGAAGATCGCACGCCAAGGGAAGTCATGGCCCAGGTTGCGCCCCTGACCGCAGGCAGCCGGGTGGCGCTCATGTTCGGGTCCGAGACCAGTGGACTGACCAACGAGGACATGGACTTCTGCCAGTTTGCCTCCACCATCCCCACTGCGGACTTTTCTTCCCTGAATCTGGCGCAGGCGGTGGCCATCCACGCCTATGAACTCTACACCGCCCTGCACGAGCATCCCTTTGCCGGTGTGCCCAAGTCAGACTTTGCAAACTCCTATGACCTTGAAGGCATGTACCAGCACATTGAAGAGGCGCTGGATACCATCACCTTTCTGAAAGACAACAATCACGTGTTCTGGATGCGCAACATCCGGCAGTTTCTGGGCCGGATGCAGCTCAAGAAGAAGGAAGCCAGCCTGATTCGCGGCGTGTGCCGCAAGCTGATGTGGTACAACAGAAACCGGGTTGGGGATGAGACGGGGCGGTAGCCTTGATGACTCTCCAGTGTTGACCGGTTTTCATCCGTGTCAATGCCGCATGATGTCTTTCTGGAAGGTATGCAGCGCGTTGTCCACAGCCTTGTCCATATCCCAGTATCGGTACGCGCCCAAGCGGCCTCCCAAAAGAATACCCTGCTGCTCTGCCTCTCTGGCATAGAGGGCGTACAATCCGGTATTTCTCTCGTTATTGACCGGATAACAGGGTATTTGCGTCCGGTCATAGGCTTGAGGATACTCCCGGCAAATGACTGTTTTTTCACAAAGGAAAGGCTGTTCCCGTTCAGGATGGTAGTGCTTGAACTCATGAATTCGAGTGTAAGGCACGGTCGCATCGCTGTAATTCATCACGGTTGTTCCCTGATAGTCTTGCACTGCTTTGGTTTCCCACTCAAAACGCAGGGAACGCCATTCAAGCTCACCGTATTTGTAGTGAAAAAGCTGATCAGGCATCCCGGTATAGATGATTCGGACATCTGTTGGCAGTTCTGCCCGTACTGTCTCGAATGTTGTGTTCAGCCGCAGGGTGATATTGGGGTGATGCAGGATATTTTTGAACAGGGTAAAGTAACCGTCTTTGGGAAGGCCCTGCCAGCGGTCGTTGAAGTAGTCAGTATTGTAGTTAAAGCGAAGCGGCAGACGTTGGATGATGGATGCGGGTAACTGTTTGGGATCGCATTCCCACTGTTTTTCTGTGTATCCCTTGATGAAGGCTTCATACAAGGGGCGTCCGACAAGGGAAATGGCCTGCTCTTCCAGATTGTTCGGAGAGGTAATGCCTGCCCTGGCAATTTCTTCGGCAAGAAACCCTTTGACTTCATAGGGGTGCAAATTTTTCCCATAGAAGGAGTTGATGGTTTCCAAATTGATGGGCATGGTATATACCTTGCCAGCATACGTGGTCAATACCTTGTGCCGGTATGTGGTAAAATCGCAGAATCGACGCAGATAGTCCCAAACTTCAGCTATTGAGGTATGAAAAATATGGGAACCGTATCTGTGGCATTCTATACCAGTTTGTTCATCCAGGAAGGAAGCGCTGTTCCCCCCCACATGATCACGCTGATCTATCACCAGAACCTTTTCGTTCAACACTGAAGCGATACGTTCCGCTATCGTTGCACCCCAGATTCCTGCGCCTACTATGCAGTACATGGCCAAGTCCGTCCTTGTAAACTGTGAATATAATTACTGGTGTATCATAAACTTTCCAAGCGGCCAAACCTTGTCTCCAGATAAGTATCCATCTACAGGATGAGATTTTCAAGGTTAGTATTTCACGCTTCAGCGCGACTTTAGAGCCTTTCCGTTTTCACTTTTTATGTCATACTGAACGGAGTGAAGTATTTCCTGCTGTCTTCCCGGTATGCTTCAGGAGGTTGACTTTTACCGTGCTGACGCAGTGAAAAGTCAGCGCTTCGCGCTTCAGAATGACTTTCCTTTGCAAACACTGCTGTCCCATAGTCCGTGCGTCTTCTCATTGCAAGCAAGCCCTTCTCCTGGGAAAGCCCGCACCAGCGCGACTCACTGATCCGTTGTGCAGGAGAAAAAATCAAAGCGAAAACGCCCTATTTAGCGGCCAGCTCCTGCATCAACCAGGCTGTGAAGTCCTGGCCCAAGTTCACCTGCATCCGCAGGGTAAAGAGCGG
>CAMNHX010000296.1 GCA_946539945.1 uncultured Desulfobulbus sp.
ATATTCATTACACTATTGTAAATACATTTTTTAGTTCGAGTAAACACCCCCTAGGTCTCATTATCTCTCCACAGGCTGACACCGCTATGTCCTGCCGCCAAAGGGAGAAAGTAGGCGAAGACACGGGAAAAGGCAAGCTGGTTTGCGCTCTGCATCCCCGCCCTGAAGGGCGGGGCTTTCCGTGCAGCCCGGTAAACCAGACAGATCAACCGGTTTCTCCTCTCAAGACAGGCAAGGAGAACGCAAACCCGCTTGCCTTTTTCCCTGCGTTCGCCTATGTTCTCCAGCCGATGGCAGGAGTTGCCGCATCAGCCTGTGGAGAGCGTGTGGGGTCTGGAGATATATGGACCTGGTTCACGGTCGTGCAAGTCCCTCTTTGGGCGTGTTGCGATGGAGCAGGTTCCGTCTCCTTCCGGGCAGTCCCCTGGAGCAGGAACCCGCTGAAACGTTGCAGAGGCTTCGTCCTGCCCACCGTAGAAGTCCCTCGCCTTCTGGCAGGGAAGAATGTAAAAAAACAGAGTAGTAGAGTGCGCCGCGTTTTGTCCCCGTGTCTTTTAACCTCGGCCTTTCCGCCTTTCTGGAGAGACAGTTTATGGAATGCGAACAACTGAACCGCCTGATCAGGGAGTGGTATCTGCAAAAAATCCATGAAACGCTGGCCCCCGCCCGGATGATGCTCTTTATCGACCAGCACATCAAAAATTGCCCGGTTTGCGCCAAAGACCTCCTGCTGCCCGATGAAGTGGAGAAAATCCGTGAATTCATTTTCCCGGAGTCCAAGCTGGTCACGCCCATTCAGGTGGACACTGCAGAAGACGACGAGGCGGAAGAGGCTGCCAATGTGGATGAGGACGAGTTTATTGACGCCGGAACTGAGGACGACGAGCCTGAAGAAGACGAAGACGACGAAATCTGAACGCTGTCCGCCTTGATTTCGTCGCCCCTGCGTCGGGGCGACCTGCACCCCTGCCTTGGTGTGCAGCCGCTGTTTTTTTCCCTTTTGTGACAGGAGACCACCATGTCGGAAATCCGGGGTTCTGTTTCCAAAACAACGTTGTATCTGGCAATTTTTATCGCCTTGCTTGCCGGTTTTGCTGGCGGTGTGGGCTACAGTGTCTTTCGTTCCAGCAGTTCTGGCGGCATACAGTCGCAGATTGTTCCCCATGAGCAGGAAGTGCCCGATGCACCGATCTCCCGGGCCGAGCTGGCAAACCTGGAGAAAAAGGCCAACCAGGACCCGGATAACCCCCAGGCCTGGATCAACTGGGGCAATGCCCTGTCTGACAGCGGTCAGGATGAGGAGGCCATTGCCGCCTATACCCGCGCTCTGGCCCTGGATCCGAAAAATCACGATGTCCGTACTGATCTGGGCGTGGCCTACTTCAACAACGACAAACCACAGGAAGCCATTGCCGAGTTTGACCGGGTCTTGAGCGTTGATCCCAAGCATCCGCAGGCCCGCTTCAACAAGGGTGTGGTCCTGTTCAGCGGGCTGAACGAGCAGGAGGCTGCCATGGCGGAGTGGAAGAAGCTGCTGGAACTGCATCCTGATCTGATCACCCCGGCAGGCATTTCCCTGAAAGACTTTATCCAGCAGGTCAGGGCAGAGCAGGAAGGGGAGCAGGACGAGGAGGGGGAGGTGAGTCCGCCCGCAGAAGAGGATGAGGTGACAGAACCCGCAACCCTGCCTGGCACTCCCAAAAAATAGCAGTTCCCCTGTTTCACAAGCACTGTTTTCTCTTCTGGGAGGTTGAGCGTTATGTGCGGCATTGTGGGTTACATTGGAAACAGAAAGGTTGTACCTATCCTTCTGACCGGTCTGCACAAGCTGGAGTATCGCGGTTACGATTCCGCAGGCATTGTCTATTGCAAGGAGGGCGCACTGATACGGCATCGGGCACGCGGCAAGCTGGACCAGCTTGAGACCATGCTGGACAGCTTTATCGGCGAAGACAGCACCGTCGGCATAGGCCATACCCGCTGGGCCACGCACGGTGCGCCCACTGAACTCAACGCCCATCCCCACTGCGACTGCAGCGGCGAACTGGTGGTCGTGCATAATGGCATTATCGAGAACTTTGCCGCGCTCAAGAGCGCTCTTCTGGACCGGGGGCACAAGTTCCAGTCCGAAACCGATACCGAAGTCCTGGCTCATCTGATTGAGGAACACCTGGACAAGGGCCTGGTCGAAGCGGTACGGGCAGCGCTGGCGCAGGTGGAAGGCTCCTACGCGCTGGCCGTACTCTGGGCAAGGGAACCCGATATGCTGGTCGCGGCCCGCAACCAGAGTCCGCTGGTTCTGGGTGTGGACAGTCAGGCAGGCTATCTGGCCAGCGATGTGCCCGCGCTTCTGCCCTATACCCGTGAGGTGGTCTTTCTGGATGACGGCGAGACCGCTGTTCTACGGCGCGGCAGCTATGCACTGTGCCGCACGGACAGCGGGGACAGGGTGGAGAAAAAGCCGGTGGTTATTGACTGGACAGCCAGCATGGCGGAAAAGGGCGGCTTTCGCCACTATATGCTCAAGGAGATCTTTGAACAGCCGCAGGCCCTGCGCAACACTGCCAGCGGTCGGATCGTGCCGGACACTGGCACTGTACACTTGGAACTGGGCATTGCAGATGAAACCCTGAAGAACCTGCAGCGCCTCGTGCTTGTGGCCTGCGGGACTTCCTGGCACGCGGCATTGGTGGCCAAGTACTGGCTGGAAAAGTGGGCGGCCATTCCGGTTGAGGTTGACATCGCTTCCGAGTTCCGCTATCGCCGCCTGCTGCTGGACGAAAAGGTGCTGACCGTGGTGATCTCCCAGTCTGGCGAGACCGCTGACACCCTGGCCGGAATGCGGCAGGCTGCCAGCCTGGGTTCCAAAGTGTTGGCGGTCTGCAATGTCGTGGGTTCAACCATGACCCGGGAGGCTGATGGTGTACTCTATACCCACGCTGGCCCGGAAATCGGTGTAGCCTCTACCAAAGCCTTCATGTGCCAGCTCACAGCCCTGTTTCTCTTTGCCCTGTACATGGGCCAGCTTCGGGGCACGCTGGCTGTTGCCGAACAGAAGCGTCTGGGCTTGCAGCTCATCGGGCTGGCAGACACTTTGGAGCATCTCTTGCAGCCCTTGCAGACCAGGATACAGCAGGTGGCAGACGCCTATCTGGAAGCCCGGGACTTTCTCTTTGTGGGCAGGGGGTTGAACTTTCCGATTGCCCTGGAAGGGGCGCTCAAGCTCAAGGAGATTTCCTACATCCACGCCGAGGGCTATGCGGCGGGCGAACTCAAGCACGGGCCCATCGCCCTGATCGACCAGGACATGCCGGTGGTGGCCCTGGTCCCCCAGGACGCCAGCTACCAGAAACTGA
>CAMNHX010000297.1 GCA_946539945.1 uncultured Desulfobulbus sp.
AACGCTTCTGGCCTTTGTGGTTTCCTCCACCTTTTACCAGCTCGCCTCCTTTGAAAAGATCGGGTCTCCGGTGGTGCTGCTGGTGATCTGGGCCTTGTTTGCGATCACGCTTATCGCCATGCGCGCCTGGGGGAGCCGCAGTACTGGTACGCCCCCCGGATTGATTCGCAGCGCTGTTTCTCCTGCGTCGTGAGGAGACTATATGGATCTGATCGCTGTCAAAAAGTATCTTCAGGAAAGACGTCTGGTCAGCATGAAAGACGTTGCCATCCATTTCAACCAAAACGCCGACACTGTGCGCCCCCTCCTGGACACTTGGGTGAACAAGGGCAAGGTAAAGCGCACAATCGGCAAGTCCTGCGGCAAGGACTGCTGCCAGTGCGACCCGGACACGCTGGAACTCTACGAATGGACAGCGGAGCGTTGAACAGGCTCTCCCGCTTCCCGGCGGGAGAGACCCGGACAGCCGGTTGAAGGAGTGCGGTATTTTCTCGCCGCCAACCCAAGATAAAGCAGAGTTTACCCGTTTTGCCTGCTCAACCGGCTCTCCCCTGCGCCGCAAATGCGCCTTTTACGCCTTCTGGCGTCAATCCAACAAGGAGAAAAGGAGAAAAAAAGATGAAGATGAAACAGAAAGTATTCAAAACAAGCGCTCTGGCTCTGCTCTGCGGCTCTCTGCTCTTGCCTGCGGGCAACGCGCTGGCCGCACCCTCCAGCAGGGAAATGCAGGCCATGCGGGCGGAAATTGAAAGCCTGAAGCGGCAAAACGAAGCCCTGCTTGAGCGTTTGGAGCGCATGGAGCAAGGCGTGGCCAATCAGGACGCCCGCATCCAGGCCCAGGAGCAGCAACTGGCTGCCCAGAAGGAAGAGGCCAAGGAGGGGGAGGGCAAGAGCATTCTTCATGAAATCGGCGAGCGCCTCACCATCCACGGCACAATTGACACTGACCTGCGCTTCCGCCGCGGCATATCTAAAGAAGAGGGAGAACTTCGTCCTTATGCCCGGGACAGCAATGAGATCGCCATTGACGCGGTGGAACTGGAGATCGGCGCTCAACTGACAGACTGGGCGCAGGCAACAGTGGTCTTCAAGTGGGAAGACGACAGCTTCTTTGTGGATGAAGCCTATACGGTTCTGGGCGGCACAGAGACCTGGCCGCTCTTCCTCAAGGTCGGCAAGTACGTCACCCCCTTTGGCGACTTCAGCACCAATATGTTGCAGGATCCCTTTACCCAGGAGCTGGGTGAACTCAACGAGGGAGCCGCCACCATCGGTTACACCAAGGACGGTTTCACTGCGACCGCCTTTGTCTATAACGGTTTGGACAGGATCAGAAACGACGAGACCAAGCACCGCATCAACGGCGTGGGCGCTGCAGTGCGCTACGACTATGAGGAAGAGGAAGGTCTGAAGGCCAGCGCGGGTGCGGGCATAGTCAGCAACATTGCCTCTGCGCCAGTTATCTCGGAAGCCCTGGAGGAAAACGAGGGTTCTGTTGATCTGGTTCCTGGTCTGAATCTGCACGCAGGCTTGGGCTACGGCGGTTTTGCCGCCTTGGTGGAGTACACGACAGCCCTGGACAACTTTCATGTGGACGAGTTGCCCTTCAAAGACAGCGGCGCACAGCCCTCTGCCTTGAACGGCGAACTGGCCTACACAGCAGATTTGAGCGGCTTTGAAACCACCTTTGCCTTGGGTCTGCAAAAGACCTGGGAGTCTGTTGCCCTTGGTCTGCCTGAATGGCGCTACTCCGCAGCAGTGGGTGTGGGTCTGGTAGAGGGCCTGACCCTGACCATGGAATATTTCCTGGATAAAGACTACGACGAAGCGGACGGTGGCACAGACGACGACGGCTACGGTTTCACGACCCGGCTGTCTTACGAATTCTAGACTTTTTTCCACCCCGGAGGCGTTTGTTCTGCACGGCAGCGCCTTCCGGTTTTCCTTCCTTTCAGCCTTGCCGGAAAGCGGCGCTTTTGTGAAATCTGCGCTACACTCCTTGCTCCTGCCCGCTTTCCGGCATTTTTGCTTCCTTCCCTTTTTCCCGCCTTTTTTCTTCTCAAGACCCGTTGGGGCCTCTCAAAGAGTTTGTTGTTATTGCTCCACCAAACGGGCGTACCGGAAGCCTGAAGCGCGCATCCGGGCCTCGTACCGCAGGGCCTCGCTCAAGGAATGGCTGGCGAATACCAGCACGCGGTACAGTTTGATTCCCGCTGCCGGATAAGGCTGGACTTTCACAATCCGCCCTTGAGCGACAAGCTCTTTGGCCAGGCTGCGGGCCTCATCCTCACGATCAAAGACGCTCAACTGCACAAAAAGACTGCCCGTGCCGGAGCGGACTGTGGGTTGGGGCCGCTCCGGCAGTGAGGCTATGGTCACTTTTTGGTCAAGGGGCTTTGATCTGGACATCGGAGCCTCTGCCTGATCCCGCTGCACGGAGACAGTCTCTCTGTCGTGCAAGGCGACGATTTCCACCCGTGCTGTGCCTTTGGCGAGAAGACCCAGCTCCTGGGCCTTGCGGTAACTCAAGTCAATGATGCGATCCTGCACGAACGGGCCGCGGTCGTTGATGCGCACCACTGTGCTGCGGCCATTGTCCAGATTGTGCACCAGCAGCCGGGTGTTCATAGGCAGGGTTTTGTGGGCTGCCGTGTCGCTGTGCATATCGTAGATTTCGCCGTTTGAGGTGCGACGCCCGTGAAAAGGCTCACCGTACCAAGAGGCTATTCCCCGTTCCCGGTAGCCGCGTGCCGAGGCAATCGGCGAGTAGGTGATGCCGCCTACAGTGTACGGGCGTTGGGTGGCTGGAGTGCGCCTCGCAGAGGAGCTTGCTTTGCCCACTACTTTCTGTTTGGCGGTTTTGGTGATGTGTGGGGGATTCTGCGGCGCTTTGGAGCTACACCCGGTGCAGCACCAGACAGGCAACAAACACCAGAGCGTCAGCAGAACGGAAGCGGCAGCGGAGCGGCTTGCAGGCATGGCAGGAAGTTTCGTCGTATTCGGAAGGTTTGGGGAACAGATTCTTGGCAGTTGACAGCATTGTATAAACCTGCTACATGAGAGTCAAATTTTCGCGCTGTCCGAATTGGAGTGCGGTAAAAAAAGCCGATATAGCTCAGTTTGGTAGAGCAACTGATTCGTAATCAGTAGGTCATCAGTTCAAGTCTGATTATCGGCTCCAGTAAATTCAGGCACTTACGGGAATCATCCCGCAAGTGCCTTTCTTCTGGTGATATGTGGGTGATATGTTCTGGAAAAATCGGGCGGAAAACGACACCACGCAAAGAGGAAAAATTAGAGCGTTTCCGTTTTCATTTTAGAAGTTTTGCCCTTCTGGGATGAAATAC
>CAMNHX010000298.1 GCA_946539945.1 uncultured Desulfobulbus sp.
AGACAGGAAAAAAGGATGGTTCGAGCGCGATAGAGTCCGACAAGGCAGCGAGAGATCAGTCCATTCCCCGCTCAACCGGCAAACGCAGCGAAGCGAACAGGGAAAAAAATCACCCGAAAACCTCGCCCCAGAGGAATATAGGGGTTTTGCAAGGTTCCCTGAAGTTTGTCATGCTGAACGAAGCTACTTTTCAGTGCGAAGCACGGTAAAAGTCTTTCAGTGCGAAGCACGGTAAAAGTCTTTCAGTGCGTAAGCACGGTAAAAGTCCATCTCAACAACGCAGGGCTTCGGGCTGTGAGGGAGATTGACTTTTGGGAACCTTGCAAAATAGCCGATGAGTTGAATTGCCATTTTTGTCACTTACCGATTTTCCTCGATTTTACCTGCACGGATGAGCGCCGATTTTGAATTTTTCAAGGTTCCCTTGTACCGCTTCGCTGAAAAACCGCACTGACGCACTCAAAATGGCAGTAAAGGGGGAGCGCTTCCCCGGCCAATTTCCGGTTACCGAACAGGTCTGGTATTGGCAGGAGCATGGTGTGCCAGAAGGAGTTTTTGGGTGATCTTTCCGGAATCATGTACGCAAAATATTGGAAATTTCAAGCAATTACAACAGACTCTCCTCGTCGGGAACAAGTCATGAAGTCGAGAAACTTGCTTTGAGGCTTTGGGCATTGCCAAAGCTGCTGTCAGCATTTAATATACGTCTGTCTGACCGGGACGCACCGTTCAGGTGACGGTTGGCCGGCGTCGCTGCCAGACAGACGCCCAGGACGCGAGACCTTCCAAAATGCGTCCTTCAACTTTTTGCGGGAGACACTTACATGAAATACGTGAACATTCTGTTGATTTTTTCCCTGCTGGCCCTGTCGGCATGCACCGGAGCGCGAGGCGGCATTTCCAAGGGAGGTGTTGGCGCTGGTGTTGGTGCTGGTCTCGGCGCGGTTCTGGGGCAGGCTATTGGTCGCAGCACCGCTGGCACTGTGATTGGCACGGCTGTTGGCGCTGGTCTCGGCTATATCATTGGTAATGAGTGGGACAAGTACGATCAGCAGCAGTTGAACCAGATGTACGAAACCGGTGTGTCCCATCAGACCGCTTCTTGGGTCAACCCGGACAGTGGCAACCAGTACGCCATGACGCCGCAACCAGCCTACCAGTCGTCTGACGGCCAATGGTGTCGCAAGGCTGAAATTGATTCCTGGATTGAGGGTCAGAAAAAAACCGTGACCACCACTGCCTGCCGCAGCAGCAGCGGTGAGTGGGTCATCCAGCGCTAACTGAGATTGAACCCCAAGGACAGTTTTCTGTCCAAATGCAGGGCCGGAGAGTCTGATGACTTCTCCGGCTTTCTTTGTGCCTGTCCGCCTCACTGGCAGAATCACGAGCTGCTCACTCCGCTTCGCTTCGTTCAGCATGACATAAAAAGTGAAAACAGAAAGGCTCTAAAGTCCCGCGCAACCTGTGCCGGGGCTGTTCACCAAACCAGGAGAGAGGTCCCTGAAGACATCTGCTCCACAGCACGAGGAAACCTGATGGAAACACTGGCCAAGATCATCCACACCCTGGACGGCTATCTCTGGGGTTGGCCCCTGCTCATCCTCCTGATGGGCACGCACATTTACCTGACTTTCCGGCTGAAAGGCATCCAGCGCTACGTGGGTACAGGCATCCGGCTGTCAGTCACCAAGGATCACGATTCCCACGGCGATGTCAGCCAGTTTGGTGCGCTCTGCACCGCGCTGGCCGCAACCATTGGCACAGGCAATATCGTGGGCGTGTCCACTGCCATCACCCTGGGCGGCCCGGGTGCGGTCTTCTGGATGTGGATTTCCGGACTCTTCGGCATTGCCACCAAGTACGCGGAAAGCCTCTTGGCTGTGAAGTACCGGGTCCGCACTGAAGACGGCAGTATGGCCGGCGGTCCCATGTACGTTCTGGAGTATGGGCTTGGCCAGCGCTGGCTGGGTCTGCTCTTCGCAAGCTTTACTGCGTTTGCGGCCTTTGGCATTGGCTGCATGGTTCAGTCCAACGCCATTGCCGAGATGATGCACACCGAATTCAGCATCCCCAAGGCAGTGACTGGTATCGTGCTGGCCGTGCTGGTGGCGGCGGTTATCGTGGGCGGCATCAGGAGCATCGCCCAGGTCTGTAACCGCCTGGTTCCCTTCATGGCGGCCTTCTATGTACTCGGCTGCCTGATCATTCTGGGCATAACCTATGAGACCATTCCAGCAGCCCTTTGGCTCATCGTCAAGGACGCCTTCACCGGTCAGGCAGCGGCTGGCGGCTTTGCCGGAGCCACAGTGATGATGGCCATGCGCTACGGTGTGGCCCGCGGACTTTTCTCCAACGAGTCAGGCTTGGGCAGTGCGCCCATTGTCTCGGCTGCAGCCCAGACCAAGAACAGCGTGCGTCAGGCCCTGGTCGCCGCCAGCGGCGCTTTCTGGGATACAGTGGTTATCTGTGCGCTTACCGGCATTGTCATCATCAACTCCGGTCTCTGGACCCAGGGGCTGAACGACACCCAGCTCACCCACGCCGCCTTTGGTTCCCTGCCCTTCCACATTGGACAGGTTGTGCTCACTGTGGGACTTCTGACCTTCGTGTTCTCCACCATTCTGGGCTGGTCCTATTACGCGGAAAAGGCCATTGAGTATCTCTTCGGCAAGGTCGCCATCCTGCCCTACAAGGTGGTCTTCGTGATTTTGGTGGTGGTAGGCGCGGTACTGCTGCCCAAGGTGGTCTGGGACTTCGCGGATCTCGCCAACGGTCTCATGGCCATCCCGAACCTGATTTCGCTCCTGCTCTTGAGCAAGGTCATTGTGGCGGAAACAGACAAGTACCTCTGGCACGGCGACGTGGAGATGGAATCCCAGGACCCGGTGATTGAAGTCCATACCATGCAGCGTCGGAAGGGCGGACAGGACAGCCAACAGGCCCAGTAACCCCTTGCACTTACCGGGCTGCGCGGAAAGCTCCGCCTTTCAGGGCGGGGATGTAGAGTGCGAACCCACTTGCCTCTTTCCGGGTCTTCGCTTATTTTTCCCCTCCGGCGGCAGGACATAGCGGTGTCAGCCTGTGGCGAGATAGAGCAATTCCGCTTTCACTTTTTATGTCATGCTGAACGAAGTGAAGCATCTCCTGCCGTCTTCCCGGTATTCTCCATGACTGCTTTCACCGTGCTGGCGCACTGGAAAGCCTTCAGCGCTTCGCGCTTCAGGCTTTCCAGCGAAGCGGTGAAAGTAGTAAAAAGACAAAACGGAAACGCTCTAATGAGAGCCTTTGGGAATAGGGGCTTGGTTCGCAACCGTAAAATTCCCCACAT
>CAMNHX010000299.1 GCA_946539945.1 uncultured Desulfobulbus sp.
TGCAAAACAGCCGATACGTTGAATTGCCGTTTTTTGTATAGTAAGCGCGATAGAGCGTGTTTACTTTGTTTTTGTCCGACTTCACTTTTCTGTCATACTGAACCGAGAGAAGCATCCCATGCACATCACCTATGAAAACGACACGGAACGCGGGCCAGGACACGGCATTCTTCGTTGTCAGGCCGGAGAGGGCGAGCGCTTCCCGGAAGGAAGCTGCACCCTGGCGCTGGAGCGCTCTTCCGACCACTTCTTTCTGGGAGCAAACGACTGGGGTGGTCAGAAAAGCTTTCTCGCTATCGACACGGAACGCACAGAAGCAGGAACACTTTTGCTCCTTTTAGGGCCAGACATCATCGACCGGCTGGACGCCCAGGAAAAATACCGGGCGCACGTGCAGGGTGCAGACGGCAGCACCTGCAAGCCTGCCACCTTTTGCCCCGAGGGCCTGATCGTCAGTCCGGCTGGCACACCCGGGCGCGTGGCTGCAGCCGCCACTGCCCAGCCAGAAGTCCCCAAGCCGCCTCCTCCACCACCCACCCCGCCCGAATCTCCGCCAGAGCCGCCTCCCGAAACGCCGCCAGTCGTTGCGCCGCCTCTGGAAAAGCCTATTGAGGAAGCGCCGCGCTTTGACGAACCAGAGGTCAGAGAAGCACCCAAAAAGGACCGCTCCCTCCTGTGGGTTGTGATCGTGGCGTTGGTCTTGCTGCTTCTTCTGGCCGGAGCAGGCGCAGCCTGGTATTTTCTGAAGGGCAGGACACCGAAGCCGCCACCCGTCGAACCAAGCCCCACAGCCACCACACCTGTTCAAGTGCCCACCCCGCAAGCTGCAGCTTCTCAAACAACAGAAGACCGCGTGCGGGCCTTCTTTGCCGGGAACAACCGCACACCGCCTGCTGCCGCTGCCTTGAGCCGCGAACTGCCCAAGGAAAGCGCGGCGGATCAGGATGCAGTGTATCGCCTGTACTACTTTGCCGGCGAACGGGGAGAGAGCAGTGTCCTTATGGACTACGCCGCCTGTCTCGATCCAGGCAAACCGCAGTGGGGCAGTATCGGCAAGGACGCGCCTGCCGCCTGGGACATCTACGAAAAGGCCAAGGCCACTCATCCCGAGGCAGCCCAAGCCCAGCAGAACCTGAAAACCTGGCTGCAACAGGAGGCTGCTTCCGGCAATGCCCAGGCAGTGGGCTGGTTGCGCCAGATTCAATAAATCCGCTTTCACGCATCAGGAGTCCATCATGCGAACCACAAACCCCATTCTTCTTGCGCTGGCTGCTGTGCTGGCGCTGATTGCAAGCACCGCCTTTCTGCCGCAGGCTGCGCAGGCCAGAACACCCCTGACCCAGCCCGGCAAGACCAGCGTCTTCCAGCGCGTGGTCACGCATCCGGGCGCAAAACTCTACGCTGGTCCCAGCGGCAACCAGATCGTGCAGGACCCGGTCAAGACCTTTACAGTCATGTACATCTATGACCGTCAGGGGACACGGCTGGAAGTGGGGCCAGGCAGCAGTGGCTCCAAGGGCTGGATCGAGTCCGGCGAGGTTACGGAATGGCCGCAGGCCATCACCATGCTCTTTACCGACCGCACAGGCCGGGAGCCTGTTCTCTTCTTCCGTGACCGGAACGCGCTGGAAAGCACCATGCAGGCCGCCAGCGTGGGCGAAAAGGTCAGGACCCTTGAAGCGCAAATGGCGCAGGGGCAGGGCAGACTGCCGCCCGACTTCCCGGTGGTGGCAACAGAACCGGCAGCAACAGCGGTTTCAGAAAAGAACTTCTATCTGCTGCCTGTCATGAGCATTGAGGACCGCTACAGGGGCATGAAGCTGGTGGAAGTGGCCTCCATCAATCCGGGACTGGGCAAGGGCATAGGTGCAGACTCCAGCTCAACAGATGCGCTCGCGCCTGCGGGCAAGGAGGCCGACCTGCGTACAGGCTTTGCCTTTGTCATTGACACCACCATTTCCATGAAGCCCTACATTGACCAGACCCTGAAGCTGGTACGCCATCTCTACGATGAACTGGAGAAAAACCCGCACGGCGACAAGATCGCCTTTGCTGTGGTAGCCTTCAGAAGCAGCACCAAACGCACCCCGGAACTCGGCTACACCGCGCAGACCATCTGCGACTTTACGACCGTCAGGGATCGAGCCCGGTTGGAAGCAGCGCTGGCCAAGGTGGAAGAGGCAGCGGTTTCCACGCACGATGTCAATGAAGACGCCTTTGCCGGTATTCAGGAGGCGGTGGATCGGCTGTCCTGGGAGAGGTACGGTAGCCGCGTCATGGTCCTGATCTCGGACGCCGGACCTTTGGGCGCAGGCGATCCGGAATCCCGCACCGGCATGTCGCCCGAGGCCATGGCCGACTATCTGCGCACCAACAACATTTATTTGACCGCAGTGCATATCAAGAACCCCAAAGCCGCACAAAACCACAAGTACGCCGCTGAATCCTACCAGACACTCGCCAGACAGAGCGACAACCAGACCAGCTATATTGCCATTGACGCCACCACCTCTGCCAAGGGAGCGACCTCCTTTGACCGGGCAGGCCGGGAACTGGGCAAGACCTACGGCGAGGTGGTCACCTTCACGGCTGAAGGTCGGCTCCTGCCCACCCCCAAGCCTGTCACCAAAAAGAACCTCTCGCCAGAAGAGGAGGCCCGCCGCATTGCGGAAAGCACGGGTTACGCCATGCAGCTCCAGTTTCTGGGCAACCGTCAGGGTGCAACCGCGCCGCAGGTGGTCCGCGCCTGGATTGCGGACGCTGATCTGGAAAAGCTGGAAAAGGACCCCAATGCCGCGCCCATTCTGGCTGTGGAACCGGCAGTCCTGCTCACCAAGAGCCAGTTGAGCAACCTGTACCGCCAGCTCAAGCTGATCCTCCAGGCCAGCGAGGAAGCCTTTTTGAACGGCAATACTGACCTGTTCAGCCAGATCCGTTCTGCTGCTGCCCAGATGACCCGCGACCCCGGCCAGTTTGCCCTGGATCCGGGCCGCAATCTGGTGGAAAACGGGCTTTTGGACGAGGTATTGAGCGATTTGCCCTACAAGAGCGCCATCAGCGGCCTGACCCAAAAGGACTGGGAGGATATGTCCACTGGCGACCGCGACGTTTTCAACCGCCGCCTGAAGGGCCTGCTCGCCCGCTATGAGGAGTATGACCGCGACCGTACCCACTGGGAGAGCTTTGGGGCCAGCGATCCCAACGACTGGGTCTATCGTGTGCCCCTTTCCATGCTGCCCTGAACCGCCATGCTGTACCGCATAGAAAATCTGGACAAGCGACGCAGTCGGGAACAAGGGTATCGGCTGCACATTCG
>CAMNHX010000300.1 GCA_946539945.1 uncultured Desulfobulbus sp.
TGTGGGTCTGTTCCTTGGCATTCTTGTGCCGCTGGCTTCCAGAATGATGGACGAGACTACAGCGGTTGTGCTGGCTATCCTTCTGGGTCTTGTTCTCTTTTTGCCCCTGATCCCGGCTCTCTTTATAGCCCCCACTCTGGTTGCCGTGGCTGGTCAGCGTCCCTTCCAGTCCATAAAGCAGAGTTTTCTGGCCACCTGCAAAAACTGGCGACCTGTTCTGATCAACTCCCTGATTCTGGGCGCTGTTCCCGGGACCTTGGGGTTTCTGGCCCTGCTGGTCAGCATTCTGGAAGCGGTTCGTTCTGGTGAGGAGGCTGGGCTTGTCACCTTTGTTTTGGCCTGTCTGATGATCGGCCTGATCTGCCTGCCGCTGTTCATACTCTTGCCTGCTGTCATTTATCGCGCTGTCCGCGAGATGTTTTATGAAGAGGGCAAAGAAGAGGCTTCCGGCCCAACTCGCGTTTCTTGAGCAAGGAAAGAGAGGATGGAAACTGTTGATGTTGTATTTTCCGGCACTGTCCTGTCCGGTTTTGATCCCCGCGAGGCTGCAACAACCTTGGCGGCAATGACCGGGATGAGTCAGGACGAGGCGCTGGCCCTGTTGAGTTCCGGCAAGCCTCAACTTGCCAGGCGTGGCCTGTCGCCCGAGGAGGCGCAGACCCTGACAGAGCAGTTCGCGGCTATGGGTGTGGCCGCCTTTGTGTGGACAGCAGAGGGCAAGGAGGGAGCAGCCCCGGAGAAACTGTCCCTTGCCAAGCCCGCCTCAACCGTCTCGCCGGACAAGTACCTGCTGGATGAGGATGACGAGGATTTTAATCCCTACACCGCGCCCCCGGCAGACTTGAGCCAGACAGAGACGCCGAAGAAGAAGGGCGGTCACTGGCGCGAGACCTGCGTCGTGGTTCCTGCAAGACAGGGCGGGCAGTGGATAGAAGATGCCAGGGCCATGGTCAAAAGCGCGACGGGCGTGTGGATTGGCGCAATGCGGCTGTTCTGGATTGGCGGAGCAATACTGTCCGGTGTCTTGGGCAGTGTCTTCTTGGGCCGGGAGGAGTTTGAACTTGCGGGGTTCATTGTCGTCTCCCTGCTTTTGGGCTTGGCAGGTTCCTTTCTGGCTGGCGGGTTGGCGCTGCTGGCCCATCGGCAGACTGAACAGGAAGCCTTTGAGGCCACCGATGTCTCTGCCGTCTTCCAGACCTGTCCGGGCAGGATGCTGCAGCTCGCTGCACTGGAACTGGCCTACAGCTTTTTTGCGTGTGTGTTTTTGGGCTTCTTTTTGGCGCTGCTCCCCAGAATGGAGACTACAGCGACTGTGCTTTTCGTCTTTCTGGACTTTCTCCTCTTCCTGCCCCTGATCCCGGTCTTATTGTGTGCTCCAACCCTGGTTGCTGTAGCAGGTCAACGCCCCTTTCAAGCCATAAAGCAGAGTTTTCTGTGTACCTGCAAAAACTGGCGGCCTGTTTTGGTCAATTCCCTGATTCTGGGGGCTGTTCCAGGTCTGACCCTGCTGGGCAGTTTCAGTTTTCTGGCTACTTCTATGGAGGGCGGCGCCGCGATGGTCTTTTTTGTTTTGGCCTGTCTGTTGTTCGGCCTGCTTTGCCTGTCGCTGTCCATCTGCCTGCCGGCGTTCATACTCTTGCCTGCCATGATGATGGCCCTGCCGGTCTTTGTTCTGTGGATGGAGGTTATGATGGATGGCAACACTGCGGTTATCTTTTGTGTTTTGGCCTGTCTGTTCATCCTACTCAGCCTACTCTACCTGCCGGCGTTCATACTCTTGCCTGCCATGAGCTACCGCGCTGTGCGCGAGATGTTTTATGAAGAGGGCAAAGAAGAGGTTTCCGACGCGACTCGCGTCTCTTGCGCAAGGAAAGAGAGGATGGAAACTGTTGACGTTGTGCTTTCCGGCACTGTCCTGCCCGGTTTTGACCCCCGCGAGGCTGCCGCGTCCTTGGCAAAAATGACCGGGATGAGTCAGGACGAGGCGCTGGCCCTGTTGAGTTCCAGCAAGCCCCGGCTTGCCAGGCGGGGGCTGTCGCCAGAGGCAGCGCAGGCCCTGACCGAAAAATTCGCGGTCATGGGCGTGGTTGCCTTTGTGCGGACACCGGGCGATGCAGCCTCCTCGCCCTCTGCGCCAACTGCGCCAGAGAAAGCAGTCCCGTCTCCGGAGGGTTCGGAGAGTATCCCTCTTGCCAAGCCAGAACCAAGCCTGTCCACGTCTGCCCTGTCCTTGAACAAGGACCTGCTGGATGAGGATGACGAGGATTTTAATCCCTACACCGCGCCCCCGGCAGACTTGAGCCAGACAGGGCCGCCAAAGAAGAAGGGCGGTCACTGGCGCGAGACCTGCGTCGTGGTTCCTGCGGCACGGGGCATTCAATGGATAAAAGAGTCCTGGGCCATGTTCAAAAGCGCACCCGTGACCTGGCTTGGCGCCTTGCTGCTCTCTTGGTTTTGCATGAGCGTGCTGGGTATGCTTGTCCTGCCTCTGGGGTTTCTTGGTATCCTGGCCTTTCTCCTGTGTGTGCCCTTTTTTGCTGGCGGGCTGGCCCTGCTGGCGCACCGGCAGACGGAACACGAAGCCTTTGGCGCTTTTGACGTTTTTGCCGCTTTCTACGTCTGTCCAAACAATATGCTGTTTCTCGGCATTCTGGGAGTTGCCTGCAGTATTTTGGCAGGACCCTTCTTCCATGTTGCGTTTAGTATTGTCACCGGTCTGGGAGGAGGAGCAATGGGGCGGCTTGCCATCTTTCTGCCCCTGATTGCCGCACTGTACATGGCGTCGACCCTGGTTGCCGTGGGCGGATTGTATCCGCCGCAATCCATCTGGCAGGGATTTCTGGCCACCTGCAAGAATTGGCGTCCCATTTTGCTCAACGCTTTGATCCTGGGCGGCATTCCCGGAAGTCTGGCCTTGCTGATCGGATTGATCCACCCCTTGGTGACAGGAAAGGGAGCGCAAGAAGCAGCGACATTCCTCGCGACCATCCAGGCATTCCTTATCGCCATTCTGGTCGTGGTCAGTTTGCTCATCTTGCTGGTTATGCCTGCCATCGTGTATCGCGCTGTGCGCGATATGTTTTATGAAGAGGGCAAAGAAGGGAGTTGAGAGCGCTTTTTCTTTGTCTTCTTATCCGCGAAACGGTGAAAAATCCATGGGTACGCTGTAGGGGCGGTTCGCGAACCGCCCCTACAGCTTCAGAATGATCCAGAATGATCGTAAAAAGACAAAGGGGAAAGGTTTTAGAGCGTTTCCGTTTTCATTTTTTATGTCATGCTGAGCGAAGCGAAGT
>CAMNHX010000301.1 GCA_946539945.1 uncultured Desulfobulbus sp.
GGCAGAGCATCACGGTTCTGGGCAAGCTGATGGATCCCCTGGCTGACAAGGTTCTGGTCGCCACAGCCATGATCATGCTAATTCCCCTGCAGCGCATTCCAGCCTGGCTGGTTCTGCTGATCATTGTGCGGGAATTTGTGGTCACTGGCCTGCGCGGCATGGCAGCCTCCAGTGGTACTGTGGTTGCCGCCAGTTGGTTGGGCAAGGTGAAATCCACTACCCAGTACTTGGGACTGGGCTTTCTGATTTTCCCGGAAGGAGTAATCCCCTTCCTGCCTGTACGCGGTATCGGTACGGTGATCATGTATGCCGCGCTGGTCTTCACCCTGTGGTCAGGCGTGGACTACTTTTACAAGCTCCGCAGTCTCTTTGTGGACGAGTCCTGAAACAGGAATCCGGGCAGTCCGAAGCGCTTTCGGGCTGCCCGGATTTTTCTGGCCTTTCCTTGAATTTTGTGCATCAATTCGCTAGAGTGGCACGCCAATGCAGACGGATGCCCAAAGCGGAACAAACCGCAGGCGCATCCGCCGTTTTTTTGTTTTTTCCGGGAGACGGCATGACGCAAGCAGACAGGCGCACAGCCCTTGTGGAACGCACAACCAGAGAAACCGCAATCCGGCTGGAACTGAACCTGGATGGACAGGGCAAGGCCAGTATCCAGTGCGGGGTGGGCTTCATGGAACACATGCTCACCTTGCTGGCAGTACACGGTTTCTTTGATCTGAACGTGCAGGCCAGAGGCGACTTGCACGTGGACGGTCATCACACCGTGGAAGATTTGGGCATCTGTCTGGGACAAGCCTTTGCTCAGGCGCTGGGGGACAAGGCCGGCATCTGCCGCTACGGTCATGCCTATGTGCCCATGGACGAAACCCTGGCGCGAGTCTGCCTGGACTTTTCCAACCGGCCCTTTCTGCATTACGGGGTGACGCTGCCCCAAGAAAAGATCGGCGACTTTGACACCTGTCTGGCCAAGGAGTTTCTCCGCGCCTTTGCCCTGCACGCTGGCTGCACCCTGCACGTGGATCTGCTCCACGGCGAAAACAGCCATCACATTGTGGAAGCTGTGTTCAAGGCGTTGGGCCGGGCGCTCAAGATGGCTGTTCAGCCTCTTGCCGGACTGGCGGGTCAGCTTTCCTCCAAGGGAGTTCTGTAGTTTCGGACAGGAGAAGCGCCTCTCCTCCTTTGCCCGGACATTTCTCATCTTGTTTACACCCACTGTGATAGGAGGTTCCTGCGATGCACAAAACAGTCCTGCTTTCCTGCCTGGTACTGGCTGTTCTTGGTCTGACTTCCGGCTGCACTGGCGGCCAGATCGACACACGCACTGAAGAGAACCAACCCAAGATACCGCCGCCCACCTGCATTGGCGTGCTGCCCACGCAGGCCATCGTGACAAACAACAGCGTAAATGCCTCGATCCTGTCTGCGGGTACTGCGACCATTGACAGCATCTTGCGCGAGACTCTGGGCAGCAACCGGAAATACCGCTTTGTGGAGGCCAGCCAGGCGGCGCAGCTTCAGGCCCCCGGGGCAATGGCCTCTCTGGACGCTTCCCGTGCAGTGGCGCAAAGCGTGGGATGCAGCGCTCTTCTGACAACCGAATTGAGCCGTTTTGTGGAGCGGGACGGCGGTCCCTACGGTGTGCGGCAACCTGCGGCGATCACGGTCAGTTACAAGCTTTACGACGTGCAGACAGGCATGAGCTTCTGTCATGGTCGTTTTGACGAGCAGCAGGAGGCTTTGATGGAAAACCTGTTTTCCATCGGCAAGGCAGGCAAGCGCGGCATGACCTGGCTGACTGCCGAGGAACTGGCACGGGAAGGCTTGCAGTCCCGTTTGGCAGAGTGCCAGTATCTGGACAAATAGTTTCCCATGCCTTCCTTGCTCTTGTCCCGCCGGATTAACCGGCTGGTGGGACAGGCCCTGCACGACTACGCCATGCTTGCAGACGGCGACCGGGTTCTGGTTGCGGTTTCCGGCGGAGTGGATTCCCTGGTTCTGGCGCATCTGCTCCACTTCTGGCAGGGCAAGGCTCCCATCCGCTATCAGCTGCATCTGGTCCACGTCTGTACAGAGGGCACAGAGGCAGCGCCTGGCCCAAGTGCGCGGGCAGTACAGGATGAACTGGCCCGGGCCGGTCTGAATCTGCATCTGCTGTCAGGTGCGATTCCGCTTGTCCTAGAGGCACGACAGAAAGAGAACGCTGAAACCGGCTGCTTTGCCTGCGCCCGGGCGCGGCGGGTCCAGCTTTTTGCTGAAGCCCGAAGGCTTGGCTGCAACAAGCTGGCCTTGGGACACCATCAGGACGACGTGATCGAGACCTTTCTTCTCAACCTGACCTGCGCGGGCAATATCAGCACCATGCGTCCCAAACAGTCGCTTTTTCAGGGACGTTTGGAGCTTATCCGCCCCTTGGCCTACCTGGCCAAGCAAGATATTGAGCGCATTGCCCGGGACAACAGCCTGCGTCCGGTGGCCTCAAACTGTCCTTTGAACGGACACACCCGGCGCGATGCCATGCGCGAATTGTCAGAGGAAATCTGCCGTCGCGTCCCTGGGGCCAGAAAGCATATCTTTGCCGCCTTGGGCAATGTCCGCACCGAGTATCTGTTGAGCGCACGACAAACAGACCGGGGCGCATCCCGTAGTCAGCGCCTTGTTGAACATCAGAGTGAAGGCCATGTCACCCCCGCCCCCTGAACGCGCCCCGCAGCGCAAGAGCGGACGCCCGCAACCGCGTCTTTGGAGTCCTGTCATGAGCGTGGTGTTCAGCCTGTTCTTTACTCCGGTTTTTGGCGCACTGGTACAGATGCAAAACTGGAAAACCCTGCACCAGGAGGCAAAAGCCCGCCAGTCTTTCTGGTGGAGCATGGCTGGTTGCGGCATTCTGGCGCTTGACCCTCTGTTTTCCCTGGTTCTGGCAGAGGGCAAGGTAGTTGACTGCACCATTACCCTGTTGCTGCTGTATCTGGGAAGTTGGGTCTTTTTTTCTGCGCGCTGGCAGATACGCTATGTGCGGAAGCACTTTCCGCGAGGGTACGGACGCAAGTCCTGGCTCCCCATTCTGCCGCTTGGACTTGCAGGCTATCTTGTCTATCTACTGGTGGGTTTCGGGCTGCTCTGGCTTGGGCATACGCTCCGTTAGAGCAATTCCGTTTTCACTTTTTATGACTACTTTCACCGTGCTGGCGCACTGGAAAGCCTTCAGCGCTTCAGACTTTCCAGCGAAGCGGAAAATGCAGACAGGAAGAAAAGTGCAAATACTTCGTTGGTGTAATGCAATCATTTC
>CAMNHX010000302.1 GCA_946539945.1 uncultured Desulfobulbus sp.
TTTCAGTGCGAAGCACGGTAAAAGTCTTTCAGTGCGAAGCACGGTAAAAGTCAATCTCCTGAAGGATACTGCAATGTTTGCACAAGTTGCTCTTGCCGATATTCTGGAAGCCGTCAGGAGATTCTTCACTTCGCTTCACTCCGTTCAAGCTTTCCAGCGTAGCGGGAAATGCAGACAACTCTTTTTCCAGATTTGCTCAACATGACTTTTCAGTGAAGCGATAAAAGTTTTTCAGCGAAGCGGGAAAGAAGTAAAAAGACAAAACGGAACCGCTCTAACGAATGGAAATGCCGTGTTCCGGATTGATCAAACCGGTAATCTTGTAGCTTTTGCCACTCCGGGCTACGCGCATACGGATATCAACCTGACCGTCGTTATGTCGGCGGCGGACAGTATACCAACCCTTGCCCGCGCTCTTGATGCTCACCAGGTCATCCATATCCTGACTTCCTGTCCGCAGGATCCACCAGCCGTAGCAAACTTTGGCGTCGCAGTCATAGTCATAGGCGTCACGGGCCGCCTTCTGAATGGCTTTTGATGTATGTGCAAGCATCCAGGTGTCATTATCGCCTTCTATTTTTTGCGAGACTGTGCGCAAAAACCGAACAGCGCCGTCGTCTGTGTTGCCTGCCTTGTCTGCCAGAACCGGATACGCATTGCCTGCCAACACGAGCAACACGGCAAGCAGGGAAATCAGCAGTTTTTTCATAAAACAGTCCTCAAACAAAAAAAAGGCGCTCGCCCTTGCGGACAGAGCGCCTCAAGTTTATGCTTTTTTTTCAGGCAAGCTCTTTCAGGATGAGCGCGGTCACTTCCTTGATGGGCACAGAGCCGTCAACAGAAATCACCTTGGCCCCGCCCTTCTTCTTGAAGTAGTTGACAGCAGCCATGGTCCCGTCCTTGTCATTGTAATAGATGTCGTGGCGCTTGTTGATGGCAGCCTCATCCTGATCATCGGCCCGGGTGGACAGCTCGCCACCGCAAACCCGGCAAACCAGTTTGCCGTCCTTTTCCACCGGCTTGATGGCTTCAAAGGCAATATGGTTGGGATGGTTGTTGTCATTGGCGCAGAGGCGACGCCCCATGATGCGCTCTTTTGCCACCTGACGATCCAGAACAATTTCCACCACATAGTCCAGCTTCATGCCAGACTCGGCCAGAGCCTTGTCCAGGGCTTCGGCCTGGGCTAGGGAGCGCGGGAAGCCGTCCAAGAGCCAGCCCTTGTCCTTGGACTTGCTCAAGGTTTCCAGAACCATCGGGATGGTCAGCTCATCGGGAACCAGATCGCCGCGGTCAATGTAGGCTTTGGCCTTCTTGCCCAGCTCAGTGCCGCCCTTGATATGACTTCTGAAGATCGCGCCGGACTCAATGTGATCCATGCCGTACTTCTCTTTCAGAATAGCGCCCTGGGTGCCTTTGCCACTGCCGTTCGGTCCAAAAATCAGAATATTCATGCCCGCTCCTTTGTTGGGGAAAATGGCGGTTCTGCCCGCCGGGAAAGAAAAAAACCGGAAACAGCCCGACTATAACCGGCTTTTCTGGAATCTGTCACGAAAATTGATAAGTGCGAAAACCAGGCGGCCTGCGCGGTGCGCTGGCTGGAAAACAGCGCACCAGACCGCTCAAAAAGGCACATCCTCGCCACTGTTCCCGCCGCCATAGCCAGGCCCGGACGGCTCCTGCGCCGCAAAGCCGCTCTGCTGACCCTGACCACCCTGGACTCCGTAACCGCCCCGACTGCCGCCGCCCTCGTTACCGTAGTCGCCGCCGCTTCGGCGTTGCCCGCCGCCATAACCGCTGCCGTAGTCGCCACCGTAACCACCCTCGTTGCTGGCACTTCTGGAGTCCAGCATCTTCATCTCGTTGGCCACGATTTCCGTGGTGTAGCGATCAGCGCCGTTCTGATCCTGCCATTTGCGGGTTTGCAGCTTGCCTTCAATATAAACCTTGCTGCCCTTGTGCAGATACTGGCCGCAGATCTCCGCCAGCTTGCGCCAGGCCACAATGCGATGCCACTCCGTCTGTTCTCGCGGCTGACCGTCCGGATCCTTCCAGCGCTCGGTGGTAGCCAAGGAAAAGGTTGTCACCTGAACCCCACTCTGCGTGAAGCGGGTTTCCGGGTCTGCTCCCAGATTGCCAATCAGAATAACCTTGTTGATCATGCTTGTTCCTCTCGTCTTCATTCGTGCGTTTTAGGGAGGGAAACTGCAAGGCAGCTTCCCGTGCCTGGTTCGCTCCGCGCCTTGCGGTTTACTTGATTTTTGTGAAGCGCGTGACCTTGGCAGGCTTTTTGACCGGTTCAGGCTCTTCCGGGGGCGCTGTCGGCAAGTTTATTGCCTTGATAAAGCGGGGGTTGCCGCCCATCGTGAAGATTTCCTGGCCCGTGAACTGCGGTTCCCGCAGGGTCCAGACCACGGTCTGCACCGGCACAGCCAACAGGTGCAGGGTCACGTGCCACCACTCGTCCCGGCGGGTTTCGTCGCGCTCGATAGGCCCAACCAGGGCATAGCCCATGAACTGCGGCTCCTGCATCACCACCAGCACCAGATCGCCTTCGTTGGTGTCCTCCTTGAAGGTACACAGGCGCTTCAGTTCCGCTATAACCTGCTCCATCTGTGTCATCTTGTCCATATTGCTTCCCACTCGTTTCCGTTTCACAACACTTGCGCCAATCTGATAAAGGCGCTTTGCTTCCTGCCGTTTCCTGCTCTTTGGGGCTGGTTTTGCCGCTGGATGGTGATTGCTCGTCAAAGTCAATATGCAGCTTCACTGCTGTCTCATGGGCTGCGAGTGTTCTGATTTTCCATAAAAAGCAACCAGATATTATCAGCTAACGCGATTTGGGCAGCTTGGAAATCTCCCGGTTTTCCAGAGTTTCGCCCCTGCGTTTTCTGGACTTTTTCGGTATCTCACTGCATCGGTCGGTCAAACAAACATTGGAGTGTCAAAAATCAGGTATTGCATCACTCTGATTTTTTGTTGCAAAATATATGAGGCAATACTGGTTCGGATGGTGAGCCTGCCAGACCTCATGGCGCTTGTAAATGCTGTGATTGTCCATAATTCCACGATATTCCAGAGTCTCCGACGCGGACAGCACATCTTCCAGAAACGCCAAAAAACCCTTTTTCGTGTGCACGCCAGGTTCAGTCGTGTTGCCGTGAATGCGTCGATGGCCATCTCCAGGGTCACAAACTCCGGCTCCGTACTCACGCACCCAAAAACAGGATATTCCAAAAGGGAGCGACACTGTCAAGTCGCACGGTCTTCCCCGAAAACCTC